>CAYGZM010000014.1:39227-41067 GCA_964354365.1 uncultured Pirellulales bacterium | reverse complement strand
AGAACGACTACCTGTACTACGTGCTCAGCCAGCCGGCAATCAGCGACCGGGAGTACGATACCCTTTTTGCTGAGTTGAAAGGCCTGGAGGAGGCGAATCCGAATTTCGTTGTGTGGGATTCGCCTACCCAGCGTGTCTCGGACCGGCCTTTGGAGGGTTTTGCGACGGTCAGGCACGCCGTGGCGATGCTGAGTATGGATAATACGTACAACGCCGACGAGCTTAGGGCGTTCGACGAGCGGGTTCGCAAGCAATTGGAGGGGCAGGGATA
This sequence comes from uncultured Pirellulales bacterium, assembly GCA_964354365.1. Lineage (GTDB taxonomy): Bacteria > Planctomycetota > Phycisphaerae > Sedimentisphaerales > Anaerobacaceae > CAYGZM01. Next base: position 40,796 of record CAYGZM010000014.1, on the reverse strand, counting down.
CGATTATGTGGTCGAGCTGAAGATAGACGGGCTGGCCATCAGCCTGCGATACGAGGATGGCAGGCTCGTTACGGCGGCGACCCGCGGGGATGGGCGGGTCGGCGACGATGTTACTGCAAATGTGCGGACGATAAAGGCTGTGCCGCTTGTGTTATTGGGCGGCAGAGTCCCTGCAGTGCTTGAGGTGCGCGGGGAAGTCTATATGCCGACGAGGTCTTTCGTCGAGCTGAACCGGCTTAGGACGCAGGCGGGTGAGGTGACGTTTGCGAATCCGCGAAATGCGGCGGCGGGGTCGTTGAAATTGCTCGATGCGCGAATCACCGCGGGCAGGAACCTTTCATTCTTTGCGTATGCTACCGGCCAGATGTCCGAACCGTTGGGGGAAGACCACTATGAGGCCTTGGAGCGGTTCAAGGAGCTTGGCTTGCCGGTCAACCCGCATATCCTAAGAGCACGGGACATCGACGAGGTGATAGAAATTTGCTCGCAGTGGGATAACAAGCGGCTGAAGCTGGATTATCAGATTGACGGGATGGTGATAAAGGTCAACAGTTTTGAGCAGCGTGACATATTGGGCGCCACGGGCCGGGCGCCTCGATGGTGCATTTCGTATAAGTTTGCGGCTGAGCAGGCCGAGACCGTGGTTGAGTCGATTGACGTTCAGGTCGGCAAGAGCGGGATTCTGACGCCGGTGGCGAATTTGCGGCCTGTCCTGCTGGCGGGCACGACGGTAAAGCGGGCGAGCCTGCATAACTTCGACGAATTGAAGCGGCTGGATGTGCGCGAGGGCGATACGGTGGTGATTGAGAAGGCGGGCGAGATAATACCGCAGGTGGTGCAGGTGAAGAAGGAGCGAAGGCCTGCGGGGGCGGCGGCTTTCAAGGCGCCGAAGAAATGCCCCAACTGCGGCTCTGCGGTGGCCAAGGATGAGGACGGGGTCTATATCCGGTGTAAGAATCCGGGCTGCTTGGGCCAGTTAAAGGAACGGCTGAAGTATTTCGCCGGGCGGGGGCAGATGGATATCGAGCACTTGGGTCCGGCTCTGATCGACCAGTTGATTGAGAATGGTCTTGTTGGCAATTTTGCGGACCTTTATAAATTGGAGGAAGGTCAGATAGCCGAACTGGAGCGGATGGCCGAGAAGAGCGCCGCCAACGTCATAAAGGCGATTGAGGCGAGCAAGACTCGGCCCTTATGGCGGCTCGTTGCGGGGTTGGGAATTCGACATATTGGCGGGCAGTCGGCTCAGATTCTGGCCGAGCACTTCGGCTCGCTCGATGCCCTTATGTCGGCCGGGCAGGAGGAGCTGGCGGAGATTGACCAGACCGGCCCGACGATGGCTAAAAGCGTCTATGAGTATTTTCGGGATGCCCAAAATCGGGCGGTAATCGAGGAGCTTTTGGCTGCGGGCGTCAAGCCGGAATCGCCGAAGGCCCGGCGGTTGGGCAAGCTGGCGGGAAAGACGATTGTCGTGACGGGGACATTGGAGAGTATGACGCGCCAGGAGGCCGAGCAGGCAATCAGGCAGGCGGGGGCGAAGGCCTCTTCGAGCGTGAGCAAGAAGACGGA
>CAYGZM010000014.1:26195-39127 GCA_964354365.1 uncultured Pirellulales bacterium | reverse complement strand
AGGCAATCAGGCAGGCGGGGGCGAAGGCCTCTTCGAGCGTGAGCAAGAAGACGGACTTTGTGCTGGCGGGCGAGAACGCCGGGAGCAAGCTGGATAAGGCGATGAAATTAGGGGTGAGGGTGATAGACGAGAAGGAGTTTACGAAGATGATTAAGAGCGTCTAATGCCCTGTTGAAAAGTTCAAGGTTAGGTCATTCCGAGCGGATGCCCACAGGGCCGAAGTCGAGGAATCTATTAAAAACCAGATTTCTCGGCTCGCTCGAAATGACGGTTTGCAGGGTTTTCAACAGAGCATTAGAGTCTTTAAGGATTGACTGGGCGATAGAGTAAGGGATTAGGACGCGATAAGATGGACAATGTTGACACTAAATATATGCAAATGGCGTTGAAGCTGGCTCGGCGGGGTCTTGACAGTGTTGAGCCGAATCCGGCGGTTGGCTGCGTTATCGTAAAGGCCAATCAGATCATCGGGAAGAGCTGGCATAAGAGGTTCGGCGGGCCGCACGCGGAGATAAACGCGCTGGAGGACTGCAAGAACATCGGGGTCAACCCGCGGGGCGCGACGATGTACGTTACGCTTGAGCCATGCTCTCACCAGGGCAAGACCGGGCCGTGTGTGCCGGCGATAATCTCAGCCGGTCTTAAAAACGTGGTGGTTGCGACGGTCGATCCGTCGGGACATTCCAACGGCAAGGGCATCGAGCAGCTTAGGGGCGCGGGAATCAAGGTCGAGACGGGGCTGTGTGAGACCGAAGCGCGTCTGCTTAATGCTCCTTTTATGAAATTTGCTGCTACCGGGCGGTGCTGGGTGACGTTGAAGTGGGCCCAGAGTATCGACGGCAAAGTCGCCTGGGCACAGGGCGAGCAGAAGCAGTGGATTTCGAATGAGCTGAGCCGAAAAGATGTGCAGCGGCTGCGTCGTCGTGCGGGGGCGGTGCTTGTGGGGATCAATACGGTCCTTGCGGACAACCCTTACCTGGTTCCGCAGCCGATGAAGGGCAGAAAACCGCTCAGGATTGTTCTGGATAGTTACCTGCGGATCAAGCTGACGAGCCGGCTGCTTAGGACTACAAAGACATGCCCCGTGCTGGTTTTTACGAAGCAGGAGACGATTCTGGAGAAGTCGGGGATTGCGGACAGGATTATCAAGAAGGGTGCGGAATTGGTTGGCTACCCGGATACGCACGGGGCTTCAAATTTGCACCATCTGCTGGACGAATTGCGGCATCGGGGGATTGGGGAGGTGCTTGTTGAAGGCGGGCCGACGGTGATAGCGTCGTTTTTGAAAGAGCGGCTTGCCGATGAGATATGCGTCTATATTGCTCCTAAGATACTGGCGCAGCACGGCGGCGCGGATATCGCCGGTCGGCTCGGCGAATTGTCGGAGGCGGTTGGCCTGCACTATGTTCGGACACAGTGCTTTGGCGACGACGTTTTCGTTAGCGGGCTTACCGACGGGGCGCTTAAAGACATCGGTGTCGGGACAGGGAACGTGGTCTAAGATTGCGGGCAGTATCCGCTGCATCGTACCGCGTTTCATAGATCTCGCTACTACAGGGTAATGAGATTGCTTCGTCGCTTCGCTCCTCGCAATGACGATCTGGAACTTCCAGGTGTCATTGCGAGCCCGCCGCAGGCGGGCGTGGCAATCTCATAGTCGCAGTACTTGTGAAACGCGGTAGTCGTTCGCGTTTTTTCGCAGAGGCAAGAGTGAATAAGAGAGACGTCGTGAAGCTGGCGATTGAGGGGCGGGAGGTCCCCTATGTGCCCTGGCATTGCGGCTTCACGATAGAGGCGGCCCAGAAGCTGCGGGCGCATTTCGGGCAGGAGGACTTGGAGCGGGTACTGGACAACCACTTCGTCAAGTTGGGTAGTGACATAGGATTCTTTGAGGATGTTGGGCGGGATCGCTTCCGCGACGTGTTCGGAGTTGTATGGGACCGCAGCGTGGATAAGGATATAGGGATTGTTGAGGGGCGCATCTTGGCGGAGCCGACGCTAAAGGGGTATGAGCTGCCGAATCCGCTGGATAGGCGTTTCTTCGAGGATATTCCCGATAGACTTGCGAGATATGCGGATTGTCTGCGGGTATTTAAGATTGGGTTTTCACTCTACGAGCGGGCGTGGACGCTGCGGGGGATGGAGAACCTGCTGATGGATTTCTTGGAGCACCCGGATTTTGTGCGGGGGCTTCTGCGGTCGATAGCGGACTACAATATCGCGCAGGTCAGGCAGGCCCTGAAGTACGATATCGATGCGGTGTATTTCGGGGATGACTGGGGTCAGCAGCGAGGTTTGCAGATGGGGCCGGGCCTGTGGCGGGAGTTTATCAAGCCGGAGCTGCAAAGGATGTACTCGGTGGTCAGAGAGGCGGGCAAGTACGTATTTATTCATTCGTGCGGGAAGGTGGATGAGCTTTTTGATGACTTGATTGAGATCGGGCTGGACTGCTTTAATCCGTTTCAGCCGGAGGTTATGGACATTTTCGGCATTATGAAGAAGTACAAAGGAAGGCTTGCCTTTCACGGCGGGTTATCGACCCAGCGGATTCTGCCTTATGGCTCAGTTGAGGATGTCAAGAAGGCAACTACGGAACTGATCGAGGCCGGCAAGAACGGCGGCTACATCTTCTCCCCCGCCCACGCCGTCGAAGGCGACGTCCCCCTGGAAAATATGCTCGCATTCATAGATGTCCTGCACGCACAGGGCGGGTATAAAGTGCGATAGCTGCGCGGGATTAGGAACGATATATCTCTCTTCTGTGGCCTATCTTCACGATGTCGATTAGGGCTCTTTCATCGTTGATTGAATAGACGATCCTGTAATCACCCTGGCGGATGCGGTGTGCCTGGTGTGCCGAGAGTTTCTGCGAGCCGGGCGGACGCGGATTGTCGGCGAGTGAGCCGATGCGCTTGACGATTCTTCGCAAATCTTTCGTTGGGATGGCTTCGAGCTCTTTGGCGGCGGATTTCTTGATGGTTATCTTATATTTTGCCATTCTTCCTGAGCTTCTTTAGAACATCCTCAAACGCAAGGCTTGGCTCTTTCCTGCGGTCTTCCAAGGCTGTCAGGTCAATAGAATCTTCTGCGAGAGAGACTCTAATGGCCTCTTCAACGAGTTGCGACATAGAATGTTCCGTTTCCGCCGCCTTGACACGCAATGCTTTGTGCAGTTGCGAATCTAAATAGACAGTTGTTCTTTTCGTATGAGTTTTCATATTATCACCTTAGTATCGACATTTTAGCATTATAACATTATGATGTCAACAAAATATCGTACTCAAACTGACCGGTCCGCCTTGTCATACCTGCGAAAGCAGGTATCCAGTAGTATGGCGGCTACATCTTCTCCCCGGTCCACGCCGTCGAAGGCGACGTCCCATTGGAGAATATACTGGCCTTTATAGATGTCCTGCACGCGCAGAGAAGATACAACCGACGATGATTTCGCAGCTCGTATTGCGTCGCGCGTACTGCCTGGCGAGTAGCGTCCTGAACAAAACAGTTTTCACTTGGAGAAAAACCTCTCGAAGACGGCTTCCCAGAAACTCTTGGTAAATATTTGCCAGGCTTTTCCGGCTGGCTCCTGCGAAGGCGAAGGGCGTCGCATTAGCCTCTTGCCTTTGGTTGGCTCTTTGCTATAATGAATTTCCGGTGGGCTGTGAGCATTTCCCTCCTCTCTCCCGCTGAAGACCCATGCCTTTGCACGGCATACATTAATCACAATCCGTAGAACCTCATCTGTTGAGCCTCACATAGTGGATTCGCGAATCCGCTAGCATCGGCAAGCACTGCGTGTACTTGGAGCTTGTCCCATCGAGGCTATTGTCTTGATACCTGCTGATGCACAAGAGTGTGTCCGGTTGGCAGCGTCAAGGCCGAAGGCCATAGGTTACAACGGCTTTCGCGACTTGATCGATACGTCAGGATGCTTATCGGACAGCGAGGAGTGGCAACTGCCGCATGTCATTCCGGCCAACGCGTCCCTTCGCTCGCTATCTCGTCCATGACAGGCGTTGCACTGACTCACCTGCTCATCTGCCGGCATCGGACGGGCGACCCTTCCTGACAGACCTTCATTGAGTACGATGACAGTCTGCCTGGCGGTATCCGCCGTGAGACGCGCACACCGCTCCATATGTTCCTTGCCCGCCACCGGATATCTGCAGGCCTTACTCCACGCGCCCACAGAGGGATGGCAGAGAACCGAGTGGGCGACGGATGCCGGCATCTCCATGTCCAACTTGGGTTGGGCGGGTATATGAACGGGGAGTTCCGTCTGCTCGTACCAGAGGAATACCTGGTTGACCAGGCTCGCCTGCTGCTCTTTTCTTGATGCGAAAAGTCCGATGACGGCTGCCGCGCCATTGAGAGCACCACACAGGGAGCCCCAGCTTGCGACCCCGCCGGCGCCGTAGGTCATCATCCCGCATGGGAAAGAGCGATAGGGTTCGCCATATCGCTCGGCCAGTTGCCAGACGATGCCCTTGAAGACGCCATACATGCAGTGGCCCTCGTAGTGATAAAGATATGCCCGTTCGGCTGTCGTCTGGGGGTCCAACTCATGATATGGCCAGAGAGCAACATCCGGGCCTGTTTTGCCTTGAGTGGTCTTCATCTCCTGACGCATGCATGAGGCCAGCATGCAAGACCCCGCCGCGATACCCACGGCGCCGAATACCTCTCTGCGCGTCAATTCCATGTCTCAATCTCCACATCGGATTCAATAGCTAACCGGCAACTTGATCTGCCCCCTTTTTGGGTCCAGTCTCTATGAGAAGATTCCACAGTCCGTGCTCCATCGAACACCGGCGTATGCGGCCTGATGCAGCCGGTCTGACGACGCTGTTCGGCAAAGCCTGCCGGTGTCATATAGCCCAGGCTGCTATGCGGCCGGTAGTGATTGTAATCCATTCACCAACGCTCCACAACGTATTTCATCTCATCAATATGTAGGAACAACTCCTGGTTCACCTCGACAAGCTTAGAACGCCGCACAATCTCCCAGAATCCCTCTCCCGGCCACTTTGCGCTCGTAGAATCGCCGGACTTCCCCTACTTTTTTGCGGTTAGTTCTAAAGCAGTGTCAATCAGTGTGAACCTGTCCTGAGCGAAGTCGAATGGATCCGTGTCTAACCAGAACCTGAACTCTTTGTGTCTTCGTGGCCAGACCCGCCGGCGAGATACGCTTCACGCCTCACGACCCCTCCGCCCTCTGGGTTTAAGAACCCGCTTATCCGCAACCAAGTAACCGCTTACCCCAAAACCTCGCTTCGTATGGCACTCCATAAGTATATACGCATACACTTATATGCTCGCGATTCAACTGTCAAACAGAGCGAAAAGAATTCACCGAAATCTTCGAAAAACAAATCGCTGACGTCATTTCCCCCCTCTGGGCCTAAAATCCCTCTCCGCCCTCTCTTCTTGTGCTCTTATGCCCTTATGCTCTTATGCCCTTGTGCCCTTCGTGCCTTGGTGGCAAACCAATCACTACCCCGCATCGAGTATCCAGCACCGAGAATCGACCATCGGGTATCAAGAATCGAGTATCCGGCATCCAGCATCGAGAATCAAAATTTCACTTGACACCGAACTCCGCACGATGTATAATATCCATCTAACAAGTTCATAGTCAGTATAGAAGATCCGCACTTGGCGGAACCAATCATCAATAATCAATCATCAATAATCAATAATCAATCAGGATGGCACCCAATGGCTACCGAAACCCAAATCCTCCCCAACCGCCGCAACCCCCAAAACGCATCGCCTCCCAGCCCGCCAGCCCTCTACACTTGTCGAGACCCCTCTACAAATCGGCCTGTTTTTTTGCAAAACAAAGCCAATTTTAAAATGGGCAATATAACCGTAAGTACAGCAAGAGCAAAGTCTTATGCCAATAAACAACGAACAATGAACAACGAACATTACTCAAAACAAACCCAATCAAACCCAATTTCAAACGCACAAACAGCTTACTCTGCTTGGCGGATGCGGTGTCGGCTGGGATGCGAGGGTGTTCAGGGGAGTGTGAAGACCGTCCTATATTCCGGCGAGGGCTTGCGGTCGGGGCTGTAGTTTTTTTGTTTGGCCGGCGTTGGATATTATACGGTCTTACGGGCGGGGCTGGCGCTGCAAAGGTCCGAAAATGGCGGAGGTATAGTCGGGGATCGGGGTATTGGCGGGCGGGGAAGGGTTTCGGCGGTGTGTTCGAGGCAGCGCCGGTGAACAGGACGGCGTTGTCGGGGTGCGGAAAGGCTGGTCTTTGCGGCGGATATTATGCAATTGGGGGCGCTCAATTAGGGTTTTTTGGTTAACCCGGCTGAAACGGCTTCCGATATAGCTTCTGAAACTCAGGGAGGCCGCATACTGCTCAAAGGATGAGCCAGAATAATGTATCGGACAGCATTTTTTGTGCCCGCGAAAGGGCATTGGCGCAGGCGACCTGTGATATTGCGGCGTCGGGTTGGAAACGCGAAAGGAGATATGCAATGAATAGGTTAGCTAATATCTCGTATCTGATTCTGGTTGTTGTTTTGGTCGGCGTCCTGGGCTGCAGGAGCGGGCACAGGTCTGGCGGTCTTGCCCCGGGGGGACGGCCTCACATCGACGAGGCGGCGGCGGCCGAGGGCGGCCTGGCTATGGGAGCGATTGAGCTGAAGCCGGCGCCTGCTCCGGTTGTGGAGGGTGGTCTTGTTGTGCGGCCGATTGTCTCGCGGGAGAAAGCAGGTCCCATTGAGGCAGTTAACGGGGTTGAGCCGGGGTCATACACGGTCTCGCGGGTCTATCCGTGCCGGGAATGCGGCAACGTTCAATTGGACAAGGTAATGCCGAGCCGGGTGGAGCTAAACAGCCCGCTGGAGTATTCAATCAGAGTTACGAACCTGACGGGTGCGATGTTGAGCGGCGTAGTGGTGACTGAGGAGCTGCCGGAGGATTTTGAGCTGAAGAGCGCGACGCCGACTGCGAAGCAGGAAGGCAAGAGCCTCATTTGGGAGATACAGCCGCTTGGTCCCAGGGCCGCTGTTGAGATTGCGGTATCCGGCGTTGCTTCGAAGGCGGAGAGCCTGAAGTATTGCACGAATGTAGTCACACCCGCGGCTACGACCTGCTCGAGCGTGCAGGTTATCGAGCCGATGCTGAAGCTGGCGAAGATTGCGCCTCAAGGCGTTTTGCTGTGCGAGCCGATCCAGATAAAGTATGTGCTCACGAACACGGGGACCGGTGCGGCGCAGGAGGTCAGGATTGTTGAGACTCTTCCGGAGGGTCTGCAGACGGCGGACGGCAAGAGCGAGGTTGTGATCAGCGCCGGCAAACTAATGGCGGGCCAGGTGAAGGAGTTCCCGGCGGAGCTTAAGGCCGTTCGAGTCGGGAAGTACGTGAGCAAGGCGGCCGTCAGCTCGGCGCGCGGTCTGAAGGCCGAGTCGGATGCGACGACGACGGTAGTCGATCAGCCTGTGCTTGCGATTACTCTGAGCGGTCCGGAGAAGCAGTACGTTGACCGGGCGGTGACATACGAGATAACGGTCACGAACGACTCGGACGCCCCGGCAAAAGATACTGTGATAGAAAACGAGATTCCCGCCGGCGTCACGTCAATGAAGGCGACGGCGGGCGCTACGCTTGCGGGCAAGAAGATTATCTGGCCTTTGGGCACTCTGGCGCCCAGGGCATCGAAAACGGTCTATGTATCCTTCTCGCCGACGAAAGCAGGCGTGCTTGCAGACAAGGTGACTGCGACGGCGCTGTGTGCAAATGCGGCGAGTGCTTCCGCCGAGACGACAGTGTCTGCGATTCCGGCTGTCTTGCTGGAGGTGATTGACATTGAGGACCCGGTAGAAGTGGGGACGCGGACGACTTATGTGATAACGGTCACGAACCAGGGTTCGGCGCCCAGCACGAACGTCAGCATTGTGTGCAACCTGGAAGATAACGTTCGGTACGTGTCATCCACGGGTTCCACCGCTGGGACGTTGGAGAACGGCACAGTGACGTTTGCACCGCTGGGGAGTCTTGCGCCGAAGGCGCGGGCGACGTGGCGCGTGGTCGTAACCGCGGTGAGGCCCGGCGACACTCGCTTTAGAGCTACGATGAATGCGGGCGAGCTTACTCGACCCGTTGAGGAGACCGAGGCTACTCGCGTGTATGAGTAGTAGTGCGGCAGGAAATGGCGCCACGTTCCAGACCGGGCGTGGCGCCTTCTTGAGAATCCTCCCATTTCAACTTTCAATTCCGTTTCAGGACATCCAGCGCCGGTCCGGCGTGAGAATAACTGAGAAAACCCGATAAAAGCGCTGTGCGAAGCCCCGCGGATATGGTATAATACTACCGGTTTGTGCAAAACACAGCCGCATTGCGAGTGCATACATTGATCGTCCGAGCGCGGCTCTTATGGGCAGTTGACGGTTGTAGTGTGTAGTGGTTGGAGGATAGAGAAATGAGCAGGATGGGGAGTTCAAGGCTTTGGGGGAAGATCACTGTACTAATTGCTGTTTGCGGGTGGTGTCTGTCGGCCCAGGCCAAGTACGACGGCGGCTCCGGTGAACCTAACAATCCCTATCAGATTAGTTCAGTTGCAGACTGGCAGGAACTGATGGCAACACCCGCAGACTGGGCCAGCCACTTTGTCCTGACCGCCGATATAGACCTTAACGGTGTTTCCGTAACGCCCATAGCCCTGGATACAAGCACCAGTTCCGGCTTTCAGGGAACACAGTTTACCGGCGTCTTTGACGGCAATAACTATGTCATCCGCAACGCGGATGTGAATATGCCCGGCAGTTATTATGTCGGCCTGTTCGGTTATCTCGGAACTAGCGGCCAAATCAGGAATCTCGGTGTAGAGGATATCTCTGTTCTCGGAAGGCGTTATGTCGGCGGGGTAGTTGGATACAGCAGCCAGGACACAATCAGCGACTGCTATTCTATCGGCGGCAACGTTATGGGAGACGTTTGGGTCGGCGGCCTTGTGGGATATAACTCTTCCGGCACTGTCAGCAACTGCTTTTCGACCGGTTCGGTCACCGGCGGTTCTTATCTCGGCGGCCTGGTGGGATATAACTCCTCTGGGACTGTCAGCAACTGCTATTCGACCGGGTCGGTCAGCGGTACGGGTGATTATATCGGCGGCCTGGTAGGATATAGTTCTTCCGGCACAATAAGCAACTCCTCCGCAACTGGAAACGTTGCGGGAGACTACTATGTCGGCGGCCTAGTGGGACAGGACTCCTCCGGAACTGTCAGCAGCTGCTATTCGACCGGTTCGGTCAGCGGCGGTTCTTATCTCGGCGGCCTGGTGGGATATAACTCCTCTGGGACTGTCAGCAACTGCTATTCGACCGGGTCGGTCAGCGGTACGGGTGATTATATCGGCGGCCTGGCGGGGCGGAACTCCGGCACCGTCAGCAACTGCTATTCGACCGGTTCGGTCACCGGCGGCTCTTATCTCGGCGGCCTGGTAGGATATAATTCTTCCGGTCCAATCGTCAACTGCTACGCAGCCGGGCGTGTTACAGGAAAGGAAAACACCGGGGGGTTGGCTGGGTCTAATTCTGGGGGGCATACTATCAACTCCTATTGGGATACTGAGACGAGCGGCCAGACAACCAGCGCAGGAGGAGAAGGCAAGACGACCGCTATGATGATGACGGTAAGCACCTTTCTCAATTGGGGAGCTTGCGAAGCAGTATGGACAATTAGCGAAGGGGAGGACTATCCCAGGCTTGCGTGGGAGGAAAAACCGGGAGAACTTATTGCAAATACGTTTCCGTTGGAAGGGAACGGCGATTCCAATAGTCCGTATCTTGTCCATACGGCCGAGGAATTGAACGCGATAGGGTCGGTTCCCTGTGTGTGGGACAAGCACTTCAAGCTTGCCGCCGATATCGATTTGGGCGACTATAAAGGAGAAGAGTACAACGTCATTGGACTCGGCGGGTATGTTGCCTTCTCCGGGGTCTTCGACGGCAACAACCACAGAATCTCGAACCTCACCTATCCATCGACAGCCACCAATTACGTTGGCCTGTTTGGATGGACCAGCGGAGAAAACGTGGAAATCAAGAACCTGACACTAATCGACCCGAATATCGATGCTGGAACCAACGATTACGTCGGTTCCCTGGTGGGAAGATTCTCAAATGGCACGGTTGCCAACTGCTCTGCTCAGGGGGGCAGAATTGCGGGATTCAACTATGTCGGCGGGCTGATAGGATCCGCTGATTCGGCTACAGTAACAGGGTGCTCTGCGACCGCAGGCGTCTTGGGATGCGCTTATGTCGGCGGCCTGGTGGGACAGAGCGATCGGTACGCGAGTATCAGCGACTGCTATTCGACCGGCTCTGTCAGCGGGAATGATTATGTCGGCGGCCTGGCGGGGCGCGTTTCCGGCGCAGTCACGAGGTCCTATGCAGGAGGGTCAGTCTGGGCAGAAAGGAATGTAGGAGGTTTGATAGGAGAGAGCTATAGCTATGCCACAGTTGACAAGTGCTGTGCCACCGGTTCGGTCGTCGGAGGCGAGTACGCAGGCGGACTCGTGGGGTACAATAGCAAGACCGTCGCAAACTGCTATGCCACCGGCGATGTGTGGGCCGATGAGTATGCTGGCGGCCTGCTCGGGTACAATACGGCGGCAGTCACCAATTGCTATTCAACAAGCGCAGTTTGGGCATTGAATTATTTCTACCTTGGTGGACTTGTCGGATACGGCGACAGCAGCAAAGTGAAGAATTCCTTTTGGAATACCGAAATCAGTGGTCTGCTGACCAGTGACGGAGGAACGGGCCAAGACACCGGCGCATTGCAGAGGCAGACCACATTCACTGACGCCGGATGGGATTTTGTCGGCGAAGACGAGAACGGCTCCGAGGATATATGGAGGCTCTGCAACCAGGGCAGCGAGTACCCAAAGCTGGCCTGGCAGTATCTGCCCGGGGATTTCTTGTGCCCGGATTACGTTGATTCTCTTGATTTCGCTCATTTCGGCCGCTGGTGGCTGGACCCCGACCCGTGCGCCGCCGACCTCACCGGTGACGGCATCATCAATGCCCAGGACCTTGTTGTCGAGAGTTGCAACTGGCTGATGGGAATGGCGCCCGGCTGGCCCGGCACTCCCGACCCGCCCAACTCTGCAAAGCAGGCCTCCTGGTACGCCGATCTGGTTTGGACCCCCGCCCTATTCGCCCAGTCGTACGATGTCTATTTCGGCACAAGCACTCCGCCTCCGTTCGTAACAAACCAGACCGCAACAACATTCTCGCCCGGAATAATGGAATACCAGACCAGCTACTACTGGCGCATAGACCCCGTTAATACCTGGGGAGAGACCGCCGGTCCGCTCTGGACCTTCACAACCGCTTCGCCCGCCCAGGCAACCAACCCGTATCCATTCGACGACCAGATGAGTGCCGGCACCAACACCGGCTTAAGATGGGATGCCGGCTCCGGAGCCGTATCACACGACATCTACTTCGGAACGACAGACCCGCCGCCATTCCTGCGAAATCAGAATAGTGCATCATTCTACCAGGCTGGGCTGACCTATCGGACCAGGTACTACTGGCGTATCGACGAGGTCAGCGCGGGAGGAACAACCACAGGGGTTGTCTGGAGCTTTACGACAGGCGCTGGCGGCCGATAAGTGGCGGATCTCAACAGATATGGAATGTCAGGTGATTCTTCTTAAACCTGCAGATAACTGGAACTACGCTCGTTAGCCTTAGCACAAAGGCCCTCAGTCAGTACAACATCTGACGGGGAACGTTAAGGCCATCCCCATCCCCAGGGGATGAGGATGCCACACTCAAATATGCGACCGAGTCAGCACAATCCTGTCGGGCAGACGGGGCGATTGCTGATTTGTCTTTGCGTTGCTTTTTTGCGAAGGGTGTGGTATAATTATGTGTGTGCTGCGAAGGGGGTTGGGGTTTGGTGAATGTTAGGGGGTAACGTAATGACTGTCGGCGGGAAAACGAGGGCATTCACGCTCGTTGAATTGCTGGTCGTCATTTCGATAATCGCGCTGCTGACGGCGATACTGCTTCCGGCATTACAGAGGGCGCGTGGAGAGGCTTATGAGCTGTTTTGTATGAGCATTCTGCGGAATCTGTCGCTGGCCCACAAGCAGTATCTGGCGGACACCGGCAAGTACCTTCCGCACACAAGCTATGATCCTTCGGATCCCTCGGAATTGATGTCGTGTCCGTGGTATGACAACGACTATTTCCGGCGCTCACTCGGTTTGCCGCTTGTTAGCCCGGAGGATAAAAAGAGAAGGCTCTTTGATATTCAGGAGTGGAAGGCGAACGCGCCGCGCAAGTTCATCTGTCCTGCGGCGAGCTATGCGCTCAAACATCCTGAAGAAGGACTCTATCCAATTGACAGGAGCTATGGGGTCAACGTCGATGGGGACTACTATGCGAGGATGGGAGGAGTGAGCGACCTGCTGGACAAAGAGGGGTGGGTGAAACGGCCTTCTGAGAAGCTTTTTATGGCCGACGCCCTGGATTGGTGGATCGGCTATGCCTTTTGCATGAAGTACCCTGAGTATGGAGAGAACTGGCTTGGGTATGAAACCTACGGGATGACGGCGTATCGTCATTACGGCCGCGTGAACCTGCTGTACTGGGACGGGCATTGCGGGCAGCTTCCAGGCGAGGAGGTGATGAACAGTCCAGGGTTGTGGGACCCGCTCAAGTGAGATTGGAGCCGGACGGCTGCGATTGGGAGATTGGATGTGGTTGGTTGCGACTATTACCGCATTTCACAAAGAGGACGACTATGCGAAGAAGCCGGTACGTCTGAACAGCAGATTTCTCCGCTGCGCGACGCTCCGCGTCGCTCCGGTCGAAATGACGGGGGCTGGGCGATGCTGCGAGTCGCTCCGGTCGAAATGACGGGGGCTGGGCGATGCTGCGAGTCGCTCCGGTCGA
>CAYGZM010000014.1:8589-26095 GCA_964354365.1 uncultured Pirellulales bacterium | reverse complement strand
AATGACGCCGTAGCAGAGGGACTTACGAAATGCGGCACTATTCTTTCAGATTCAAACAATAAAGAAAAAGGCCCCTGTGGCACGGGTCGAGATATCACTTTATATACTTTTTGTATGTTTCTGAAATACTCACGCGGTGCTGCACAGGGGCGGGGTCACATTGATTAGCAATCTTCTTTTATTCACTTTTCAACTTGTTGCCAGCTTCATCCGGGGCAATGATTCTTGACTATGCCGTCTGTTGTTCGGACCTAACATCGTGCATCGGCATACTGCGCAGCCGGCCTTGAGCTTTTCTGGATAGCGTCAACCGCGGCGGGAAGGGGGAATCTCAACACAGGCAAGAGCAAGAAGGAAGCGCAAGCTGCCGGACTTTCTCGGCCATCCCCAAACCCCACCCTGGCGGCCTTGAGCTCTTTTCCCATAGGTGACGATTTGCCCGGCTTAAACCCGATAACGCGAAATATTCTTCTTCAAGATTTTTCTTGAGCGGCATAAAAAAACTTGGAATCGTCCCAGGATTTGTGGGGAAAAGACTATCGGGTAAGAAAGCGTTCTTCGTAGCGTGGAGCGTGGAGCGTACAGGAAAAAACCGGACGCTAAACGCTATCCGCTAAACGCTGACTTGCCCCAACCTTTGGGACGTTAACAAAAACTTGGAATTCTCAGGCCAAGGATGAAAAGAGCCATCGTTTGCATAATTGACTGGGTATTGATGAAATGAGCATTACGCGGGCCGTTTGTGCCGAAATTGCCGTATCGGCGCACACACAGAGGTGCATATCATGAGCAAGAAAGTGCCTCAGTTTTTTGGCAAACAAGGATAACCACGCAAGGAAATTCATTTTCTGCCTAAAATACCGTAGTTGCCAGGCTTGACAATTCCCATCTTACCTGTTAAAGTGTTGCAAACTCATGGAGGAGTGGTGAGAATATTTCTTCCGCTCCCCCCGCAGGCTTGGGCTTCAGCGATGAAGTCGCTGGAGGTGTGAAAGAAGATATTCGACTTAGGAGAAGGACGATGGGAAAACGGAGTGTGGGGCTGCAGAGGGGACTTTCGACGATTTTTGAGGGTGTGCAGATTCCAGACGAGGCCAAGGGGCGGGGCCCGGCAAGCATAGAGACGGCAAACCAAACGGTTGAACGCGTGCGTTTGGATCCCATAGCGCTTTTCGAGAAAATAGCCCATAAGAGAAGGCTCCGGATGTCTGTTTGGGCTCGACTTAGAAGCGCATTCTCATCGCGTCCGCACAGAAAACGCCGGTGACGGCGCCGAACATATTGTAGCATCCATTGTAAGGCCTGTGACATTCAACGTAAGGTCCGATGGAAGCCCGTCGGTGGCCGAATGTGATATATCAGCGGAGACTCGGAGGTCAACAAGCCGTTGCGTTGTGGAGGATTCTCCGGGGCGCTGCGAGGCTGCTGCCGGCGTTGTGGGAGTGCCGCAGTTATCCCGAAAGTGGAAATGTGGCTGTTTTCGGAGCACTGTGATTTTGACCATCGGATTTGTGTGCTATACTTTTTGTAGGGCAGTTGTTTGCCGCGGATGTTCCGATAAGACATCGTAATCCGATGAAAATGATGTTTTGTGAAATGGGGGATGCATAGTGGGAATTGAGAATTACCTGGAGGATGTACTTTTTGTTTGCCTGCCTAAAGAGCCGCACTTAGGCACTGAGCTTGAGACTTTGAACGAAATTGCCTCTGAAGGATGCAATCGCGACGTGATTATTGATTTTTCCGAAGTCAAGGTGCTGACATCAGAGAGCATTTGCGCACTTATGATACTGGAGAAGTACCTCGCGTCATCCGGTCGTCATCTTGTGTTCTACGGCGCTTCCGAGGCGATCAAGCACATTTTTGAGCGGACCGGCCTTGCAGCGGTGTTCCAGTTTGCCGACGACGAGTATTCGGTCCTTCAAGCCGTGCGGCGTGCCCCGTCTTTTTACGGTTGAGCCGGCATAGAGAAGCTCACAAAGCGCCGTTGTGCAAGCTTCATATCGCTTGTTGACCGCGAGCGGAGGTAAAGTCCCCGGAGACGTAACGCGTCGATTGCCCGTTGAATACGGGCTGTCAACCCATCAGCAGTGTGCCGCTTTGTCGGTCTGCCGGGCACACAGCCCTTGCTTGAGAATTCCGGCTTCTTGCCTTATACATTCCGCCTTTCTCCCTTCCAACGCAATGCGAAGGGCGTTGACGTCCGCGGCAAGCCGGACGATTTATGTGACGACGGATGAAGCCTGTGAGTATGCACTCACGGGCTTTTTTTCCGATGCCGAATGACGAGAGGTCGGCGCTATCTGCGTGGTCTTCTGTTGTTGATGTCACCGAGGCGGACAAGGGCGTACACGAGCGCCCCGAAGAGGCCGGCGAGAAGCACGATCACTATCCATATCCCGGAACCGGCGTTGCGCTCACGCATATCCCTGTAAACCCAAGTCGCCGCGAGGATGTGGACAATGAAACACCCGGTCAACCACAAGCAGAGTATCGGATGAGCTGCTTGCCTGTGCGGGCGCCAATGGCCGAGATCCTTTCGCTCACGGTCCATCTGAAGGCGGCGCTGCTCGAGTTCGAGCTTCGCCATTTCTTCCTTGAATTTTACCTCGGTTTCGCGCTGCGCCATCTTCAGCTCCATATCGCGCATCTGCATCTGCTGCTCCATTTGCGCCAAGGGGTCAGGCTCATCGGAAAATGCAGCGGTCGGAAGAAGCATACCCGCCAACAGCAAGCTCAAAATGTATCGCTTCATCTTTTGTCTCCTATCAAATGAGTTGTCGAAACGTATGGTTATTTTCTGCTGCAAGACGCACGCCATCTCACAACCATTATTTTGACTGCCTGGATGTTCCAAGTAGAGTTCTGATTTGTCAGGTTATCAAGCCCTTTCGGCAACTGCAAGGGCTTTGTTTTTTTTGTTCAGGCGAGGGTGCGGGCGGGCGCAGGGCTACCCAGCCTATCGGCGTCGGTCCGGGTTGAGTGGCTGAGATGAGAAAAAGGGAGTCGGCGACCCCCCATAGTATTTTGACTTAGTTGGCCGGCCAGGCTCCCTTCACGAAAGAAGGACACACTGTTATGTGCAGGTGTTCTTGTCTGAGACCTCCTGTTCTTCGATTCTTTCTATGTAAAGTATAGCCTAATTGTGCACGGATGCAAAAAACGGCGTGCAAGAGCGCTTTTTCGAGGTGTTTCGTGGGTTTCAGCAGCGTCTCATTGGGCGGCGGGCTTAGGCAAAGAATTGCTGGAATGTGGCCCACAATCAGCCGGAGAAGGGCGTTTTTTATGGGACTGGTGTCCTGGATGCGGCAATTGGAGCGGTTTTTTCTTGACATAAGGGGCATGTGCGGTTATACTTCAGTAATATTGAATATTCGCTATTCAAGGAGGATGGTGAGAATGCTCGCCTTTGTTTCTCACCGGGTTTTTGCCTGCGAACGGAGTCCTTGTCTCTTTGTCCGGCGCGCAAGTGGATCGGCGCTGCGGACCAGGAAATAACACCGAAGATGAAAGCGGTGTTTTTTGTTCAGAGGTGGTTTAGCTGCTGAATGTTACAGCTTTGAGTCAGCTTAGGAGGCAGGTGATGGATGATCGTGGGAAGGATGATACGTTAGTGGAACGAACGATCTCACGGCTGCTTGAGTTTCAGGGGATGGAGATTGCGAAGAAGGGCCGTTTCGAGCACGGGCCTGATGGGTCCGAGACACTTCAGGCGCCTAAGATAGAGCACCTGGACTTTGCAGGCGCTGTACGTGTTTTCAATGAGGGAGCCGAAGAGGCGCCGCAAGAGACCAGCGTCGAACCCGTTGCGGCGACGCAAGATGAGGCGTTTGTGGGGCGAACCGGCGTTAGTTCAGCGCGGCAGACGACTCTGGCGATGTTGGTGCCGATTTTATCCATCGTGCTGCTTGCTGTTCTCAACAAGTTTTATAACGTTCCTTTCCTGGGGAGTGAATGGCTTAGGCTGGGGACTTACCGCGTAATGATCGCCGACTTTCTTGACTCAGGGGCGGCGACGGACGAGGGGGGTCAACGACCCGTAAGGCTGAAGGTCAGAGGTATAGCCCTAAGTCACGACCGGCCGTCGGCAGTTATTGGGACAACGATAGTGCACGAAGGCGATACAGTATTGGGCGCAACGGTAGTGAGAATAGGCAGAACGGGCATCAAATTCGAAGTGAATGGGGAAACCTGGACACAGAAAGTCCAGTAATTGGTGAGAGATCTCGTTTGATTGCTGCGGCACGCGAGATGGGAAAACGTGTTTGCCGGTGCGGCCGGGGTAAGGAGAACCGTGAGAGAGGCATTACCACAGATGTGGTTTCCGGGGCAGGCTCAGCAGGGCGGCGTGGTATTGTCGATAGGGCGTAGAGCATCAACGACAGCTTGTTTTGCAGGTGAAAGGTCCTTAGATGACTGAGAAATCGTTCAAAGCAACTCTTCCCGGAAGCTTGTACGAGAAGAATAATCGCTGGTGGTGGAAGGTGAAGCTGCCGGGAGAGATCAGGGTCAAGGCCCGGTGTCTAAAGCCAAAAGGTGCTCGGTTCGCCACCGCGGACCGGGACGAAGCTGAGAAGGTGGCCCGTGAGATGTGGGAATCGGCCATACGCGCCGAGGTTCAGGCCCAGGTGCAAGCCAGTGCCCGCGAGAAGGACAGGGCTTTTTCCGAGGAGATGGCCAAGGTCAAGGCTGAGGCGGCTGAGACGGTGGCGAGGATGAAGTCCGAGGTTGTGGGTATGATTGCCAGGGCCAAAGCGGAATGCGAGGAGAGGTTGAGGCTGTGCAATGAGGCGGTTGCCAGGGCGGAAGGCCGGGCAAAAGTGGAAGCTGAGAAAGGGGCCCAAGCGGAGAAGCGGGCAATGGCCGAATCGCAAAACAGGGCGCAGGCCGAAGAGCGGCTAATGGTCGAATCGCAGAAAATGGCGCGGGCGGAAGAAAAGGCAACGGTCGAGTCGCAGAAAAGGGCCGAGGCGGAGGCAAGGTTGGAGGAGGTCCTTAGCGGTATTAAGAGAACCGGGGCCTGCGATTGCTGCGGCAAGGCGGAGATTCCAGAGGGTGAATTGTCCAGGATTGACTCCGGCCAGCTGCTGTGTTCGGATTGTCTCAAGGCGTTGAGGGGATAAGGGGTACGGAGGCGGTCCCAGGAGATTGGTTGTGAGGCTGGTGATATTGAGCCTGATGGGACGAATTCACTGGTTAGGCGAGGGAATCGCGCAGAAATTCTTGAAAGCGGCCGGGAAAACGACTATAATAATGTTGTATCTTTTGTTTCTTTCCTCTGCCCCTGCGTAATGCAGGGGTTTTTTACAGACGCCTTTCCGTCAGGGAGCAGGGCGGGTCAAGCCCATTCAGCCACATTCCTGCTGAGGAAATTATGCATTCTCGTGGGGTCGGCACATTTCGCAAGGGCCTCGTTCTCGTGAATGCACCGTCTTGAGAGCAGCTCTGCAATACTCTGGTCGATGCTCTGCATACCGAGGCGCTGGCCTGTTTCGATGATATTGGGTATCTCGAAGATTCTGTTTTCGCGGATGCAGTTGCGGACCGCCGGGCTGCAAATCATGATTTCTATAGCCGGGATCATCCCGGACTCATCGGCG
The DNA here is from genome assembly GCA_964354365.1 of uncultured Pirellulales bacterium. GTDB lineage: Bacteria > Planctomycetota > Phycisphaerae > Sedimentisphaerales > Anaerobacaceae > CAYGZM01. The sequence continues at coordinate 20,495 of CAYGZM010000014.1, read as the reverse complement.
CGTTGGAAAAGTGTCTGTGAAACCACTGCTTGCAGAGTGCTTGCAAGCATCGTGCGAATCTGGCTCTGCTGATTCGCGGGGTAGATGTCGATAATTCGCTCAATCGTTTGAGAGGCGTTGAGCGTGTGCAACGTTGAGAAGACCAGGTGCCCGGTCTCAGCGGCAGTGATCGTGGCGCCGGTTGTCTCGAGGTCTCGCATTTCTCCGACGAGGATTACGTCGGGGTCCTGGCGAAGCACGTGCCTCAGGCCGGATGCGAAGCTGGGGCAGTCCACCCCTATTTCCCGCTGCTCAATTATGCTTGCGTTGCTGGTGAACTGGTATTCTATAGGGTCTTCCACCGTTATGATATGCTTTGAGTAGTCTCTATTGATCTGTTCGATCATAGAGGCGAGTGTGGTGCTCTTGCCCGATCCTGTGGGGCCGGTGACCAAGACGAGTCCGCGGGCCAGATGAGCGAGGTCCTGCACTATCGGCGGCAGACCGAGAGTCTCGATGTCGGGAATGGTGGATTTGATCACCCTTAGCGCCATTGCCATAGAGCCTTTTTGATAATGGACGTTGACGCGAAATCGTGTGCCGTCGTCGGAGGTTGTTGAAAAGTCAATGTCCTTCTTCTCGTTGAAGAATCTGATTTTCTCTTCGTCCAATAAGGAGCTGAGCATTTGTTCGGCGTGGCCGGTATCGACATCGCCGAAGTTTTTCATCATCATCAGCTCGGTATTGACTCTTATTATCGGAGGCATGCCGACAATGATAAGAATGTCCGAGGCCCCTTCTTCGGTAGCCTTGGCCAGTATCGTTTTCAAGTCCATTTTAGGTCCCCCTTTGTCATGTGCTTGAGGTCTGAAACGCACGGCGATATGGGTTTTAATCGTCCTAAATAGCGCCGCACTTAATCAGTCCTGGGGGGAATATCGCTCGCTCTTATTGCTCGGGTCGAGGGCGCGAGAACGAGGAATTGGTATCGTCCCAAGATTTGTGGGGAAAAGACTATCGGGTAAGAAAGCGTTTATCGCATTAGGGCTGACAGCAGGTAATAAAACGGCTGCGAGAATCTCCCAGAGCCGTTGTGCTGTATAGCACCGACATTCTGCTGGTAGCGGACAAAGCGATAAACGCTATTGGCTGTTCCGGAACTGAACAAGCAGATTGCCCCAACCTTTGGGACGTTAATAAGATTCTCACCTCTTTCCACGCTGTTGTGATTCATCTTGCCAAAAAACGCGTAACCTTATGCCCTGCCCCGCCGTATAATGGGTGATGTTCAAAGTGTCTGTTTGTTGCAGCACGGCAAATAGTTAAAGAGCAGAACGGCAGATATATTGTAGAGCTGCCGGCGGAGCGCGGGACGCATTGGTTCCTGCTGGAGAGGTGAAAGGGTTCTCCAACGTGATATCAAGGACTACAGGAATGCTGCGAGATCTCCTGATTGTCGCAAGTCTGTCTGCTGTTGTTTGGGGCGCGGGCTACGATTCGGGCAATGTGCTCTCCAACGGGGATTTCGAGAAGGGCGACCTTTCAGAGGCGGCGAATGATGCCAGATGCTTCTACATGGGATTTACGCCGTTTCCGCCGGACATTACGGCGGCGGCGGTGGAGAGCACCTACAAGGGTATTGCGGCATACGCAGATATCATCTGCCATCATCTCGACGACGGAGTTCCGTGGCCCGAAGCGCTCGACGATAAGCCGTTTTCGGGGCATCTGCGCGACGGCTGGAAGACGCGGAAAGATAACACGCCCGCGGGCTTCAAGGTTTTTGTGGCGGTCACGCCTCTGAATACATTCCGCAAAGGCATGGCTCTGTACCACGGCGAGAAGGAGAATATGCCTTTGCCGAAAGCGTTTCAGAACAAGTCATTTGACAGCCCTGAGATTATGAAGGCATATCTGAACTACTGTCGTCGGGCGGCGGCATACTTCAGGCCGGACTATTTGGCTATCGGCATTGAGGTCAACGAATTGGTCCACAATTCGCCTGATGAGTGGCCCGGATTCGTCAGGCTCTACAGGCACGTGTACAGCCGGCTGAAGAAGGACTACCCGCAGATGCCGATCTTCGCCACTTTTACGCTTCACAATATGCTCCAGGACGGCTGGAGCGATATCGAAGTCCAGCGCAGGAAGGTCCAGGAGTTTCTCCCCGAGGTTGATATAGCCGGAATCAGCTTCTACCCGTTTATGAAGACCCTCGGAACGCCTGAGAGGCCCGTCGAAGCCTTCGACTGGATCCGCAAGTTCGTCGGCGACAAGCCCATTGCCATTACAGAGACGGGTTTTCCCGCGGAGCAGACACATCTGAAGGATTTTAACGTGACTCTGCCGGGCAGCCCCCAAAGCCAGGCTGCGTATATCGAATCGGTTCTGAGCGCCGCGGGCCGTGACCGGTATCTCTTTGTGATTGCATTTCTCTACCAGGACTACGACGCACTCTGGGAGAAAATAAAGGTTGGTATGTCAGGCGACTGGGCGGCGGCGTGGCGGGATTGCGGGCTGGTGGACGGCGCCGGAACAAAACGACCCGCGCATGAGGTCTGGAGAAAATACCTCGGCGCGAAATATCAACGTGGGCAAAGTGTTGCTGGAAAGGAGCGATCTTCAGATGGGCAATAGAATCACAAGACAAGCGGATCAGCGTAAGGATAATCTGGGTCGGCGGGAGTTTATTGCCGGTGTGGCGGCGACTGCGGCTTTTACTATCGTTAAGCCGGGCCAGGTTCGCGGGACCGAGGCGAACTCGAAGATTGAGGTCGGGTGCGTCGGATTGGGCGGCCGGGGCAGATTGATAGCGGGGATGCTCAAAGAGCACGCCGGCTATCAGATTACTGCGGTTGCAGACTATTTCCCGGAGGTCGCAAAGGCTGCCGGCGAGAGTTACGGGGTTGAAGAGAAGCGGCGGTTCTCCGGGCTGTTGGGTTATAAAAGGCTGATTGCGAGCAAGGTCGATGCGGTGTTTCTCGAGACGCCGCCCTGCTTTTTCCCGGGGCACGCGGCTGCCGCGGTGGATGCGGGCTGCCACGTCTATGTTGCCAAGCCGGTTGCGGTGGATGTGCCGGGCTGCCGGTCGATTGCAGAATCGGCCAAGAAGGCGACTGCGAACAAGCGGGTGTTCTTGGTTGATTTTCAGGTGCCGACGCACCCGTTCAATATAGAGACCGTAAAGAGATGCCGGGAGGGGCTTATCGGCAAGATTGGGCTGCTCAGCTCCATTTACACGGACGAGGCGTTTGACGACCCGCCTAAGACGCAGACTATCGAGAGCCGGCTGCAGCGGCTTATTTGGGTCAATGACACCGACCTTGGCGGCGGGATGCTCGTCAATGCGGGGATTCATGCGATTGATGCGGCGTTGTGGCTTGCCGGCGCCCGGCCGATAAGTGCGATGGGCAGCGCCAGAATGGTCAAGCCGGAGCCGCACGGTGATACGTGCGATGTCTATTCGATTACGTATCAGTTCGAGAACGGCCTGATACTCAATCATCGCGGCGAGCACCTCGGGAATATGCACGGGTTCGTGTGCAGTTGCACCGCCTACGGGCAATTCGGCTATGCCGAGATCAACTACGAAGGCAACGCGGGAATACGCGGCAACAGGGGCGGCTACAAGGGCGGCGAAATCGCCGGACTCTATAACGATGGAATCCTAAGCAATCTTGATACGTTCCACAAGAATATCACTGAGGGGATGTATGATAACCCTACTGCCGAGACCGGCGTGAACAGCACCCTGACGACTATCTTGGGGCGGGAAGCCGGGCGCAAAAACGGACCGGTTCTGTGGGACGATATGATCGCAGCAAACGAAAAAATCGAACCCGACCTGACTGGGCTAAAAGAATAATCGGACAAGTGACTATTGGAGGCAGTCATCCTTATTTCGTAGCCCTTGATCGGCAGTTCTCAAGAGCTTGTTAGTTGGTCATATTCATTGGAGCTGGCTAATCGTTTTCACCTTCGGGGTTCGCGACGGTCCATATGCGCTTAAGCGGCAGTTCGGCTCTAATATCATCATCGAGTTCATTGTAATGGGTCAGCAACTCCTCTATGAGATCTTTCTGATCCCAAAGCCTCACTTTGAAGAACTGATTTGCCTTCTCTCTATCGACGGATGTTTTGAAACCTCCCCATGATACCAACAAGCCTTGTTTTGCCTGGACGTTCTGCATCGTTCCAATTAGCTGATCAAGCGTCGGGCGATCAATTGGACTATCAGCAGATTTGACCTGAACGCATATCTTAGGTTCTCCGAAACCCAATGGCCCCGGAGCAGCAAGAATGTCGATGCCCTTATCGGGTCCTTCGGCGCTGAGGTACGTTGTATAGCCCTGTGCTCGCAGTATTCCGTCCACGAGTCGGGCTACCCCATGCCCTTTGAATTTGCTGATAATCAATCTTGCTATCTGGTCTTGGGCTATTTCCTCAAGGTCAGCATACATGTCATCGACTTCTGTCTCATCTCCGCCTGTTGATGTGGACAGCGCGGCAGTTGATGTTGTACCCTTCCAATTATTCTCAGCCATTGCCCTTACCCGCTTCTCGGCGTCATTCCTTTCAAGCCTGCAAATGGTCATGGCCGCACCAAAGGAATACAGTAGATCCTGATCGAAATTGCTGCGTGGAATATCTGTTCCAATCCATTTCACATCCCTCCAGTGATAATACGGATCTTCTGCGTGTGAGTCATACTGGTAGGGACCGGTAATCTCAGCTATGTGAATCACCGCCTTGTACTTGTTGGGTATGACAAGCCAGTCTCCGGGCTGCATTCGATGGCTGAACGACCAGATTTGGCTACTGTGAATGATGTTCCTCTTCTCTTTGTTGCTCGGGTAGAGTTTTCGCAGTACCTTTCGGAGTTCGTTCTGAGATGTGACCTTGTACAAGTCGTTATTCAAACCATTCCAGGTGAGGTAAACACGGTTCTCTTCCAGGAATCGTTGCTCGTACTCGCTGTGCCCCCCGGCACGCAGTAGCCAAAGTGCCATATTTGTTTCTCCAAACAAAGAAGGTGCCTATTTTAATGACCAGCCGCCGTGCATCGTGAGCTTCGATACGGACCAAGAAGCAACGCTCAACTTTGGTACTTCTTTTAATCGGCCTTACTCGTTTCAAAAAGCATTCTTTGAGTATAACGCCCCTTGAAGCGGTGGACAAGTCGGAAACTAAGGGCTATCCTTAAAGCAATAGGCTATAATCAGTTTTTGATCGAGCGAAAAATACGGAATCGGGCGTTTCTTCGTTAACCAGCTTGTTCTCGAAAGTAAGCCGTTCGAATAGTGGGGATTGCCACGGCCCCAAGGGCCTCGCAATGACAATGTCTTAGATCAGTTTTGACAGATTCGAGTTATTCTTATTTCAACGGCAGACGGTTTATTACTAATAACGATACGGCTTGGCGGGGCAATTGGAATCGAAGAATGATGCTGCCGTGATTGCAGTGTATTGCTTCCAGGGGTGTCAGCAGGGCAAGCTGCCCGGCCTTTTCCAGTTCTGCGTATTGGTCGGGGGTGGGATTCTGTGGCTCGCCCATACGCTTCCAGGCCGAATAGCCATTGCTGTGGCTCTCGTCGATACGAAAGTGGCCGAGAGTGGCTCGAGCGAAATTCGGCGGCAGACCATCGAGCAGTAGCTCCACATCGGCGGCGGGACCGGCGACGTCATCATCGTGGTAGTGCCAGACCATCACACTGAGCGTGTTCGCATCGAGACTCGCCAGCGCAGCCACATCGGGGCTATTACGGACGCCTTCGCTCAACATTGTCACAAGGGGGACGGCGCCGTCACTTTCGGCCGTGAGTCGCCGGCCGCTCATTTTGCTGAACATCCGAAAGACGTTGAGGACGGGCTTGTCGATGCCGTTGGTGGCGAGCGAGCGGAAGCCGGCAAAATAGGGCTGGTCCTCAAACTCGAACGCCCAGGTCAGCGCCCCTTCAAAATTGACGCCGTGCTTGTCGGCCAAGTCGTGTTTGCGAGCAAAACTCGCGGCGGTATAGCTCGAATACATAGTCCCGTTGCGATAACCGAGCTGCTGCCCCTGGCAGGCGGCGCAGCCTTCGGGATCGGATTCGCCGATGACAATGGGCGTGTTTCCAAGCTCTGGAAACGATGCAATGATGCCGAAACCCTCGTCAATGGTGCGAAGCTGATTGGCAATGCCCATCCTCACGTGCCCATCCGCAAATTGCGGCGAGCCTTTGGCGTGGAAGGATACGAAATCGAGAGGCGTGCCCTTCTTGCCCGTGGCGTGGTTGACGCCGCGGAGGCAGTGCTCTAAGAAATCGCGCTGGAATTTTCCGCCGCTGCCGGCCACGTCCGGCCCTCCGACTCGGGCCGTGGGCAGGGCGCGGCGCACCGCATCGACGGCGTAATCGTGGAGCTTGCAGAATTCTTCAAAAGTGCCCTGCCAATAGGCGATATTCGGCTCATTCCAGGTCTCCCAGCACCACGTCCGGACCTCATCGCGTCCATATCTTTCGATGCAGTGTTTGGCCCACTGGTAGATCAATTCGGCCCATTTTCCGTAATCCTTGGGCGGATAGGCCCAGCCTGTGTAAATCTCACTGTACTTGGCCTTGGGTGTCCATTTGTGCTGATAAGGCTCCGGCTTGATCGAAAGGTCTCTGGGCATAAAACCCATCTGGATGTATGGCCTGACGCCGGATTCAAGGTAAGTGTCGAAGATACCATCCAAAATCGTCCAGTCGTAAATCGCCTTGCCCTGGGCATCCTCGCTGTAGGCCCCGGACGAACCCCATTTCAATGCAGGTGTGCCGTCGCCGGAGCACAGCAGGTTGTGTGTGCGGAAATAGACCTGTTTCGGAGCGAGCCGGCCGAGCTCGGCGAGCAGCTTCCTGCCGTTTTTCATCGTGGCGTAGTTTGGCTCGTCCGCGCCAAAGAACCGCCAGATGGGGCGCAACGGTCCGATTGGCTTGGCCGCATCCACACGTATAACTACAGGAAAAGACCCCTGCGACCAGCCCGCCGCGGCGGGCTGGTTTGTTTGCCGGGCTTCGGCCCAGCCGACCACCGAGGCCGCACCCAAACTGGAGGCAGCCAATGCAGAACGAGCCAGAAAAGCTCGCCTGGTCAGGCTGCTGCCTTTTGTTCGAGGACTACAACGATGAGCAGTCACGCATTTCCCTTTGCTATTTTGGGCATGGGTCAATTCCGGGTGGCAGACTCAAGCGCAGCTTGGGGATGGCAAAGCTCCAAGAGCGGCGCAACCATCCCCAAATCCTTCGGATTTGAGGCTGCCACACCGTATGGAGCCACAAATAATGTAACTCGGAATCTGACGTACTTGAACCATGCCCTGTTTTGACTTTTCCCACACAACCCTGCCCGCTGGCGGGCGAGCAAGGAGGCCTGATTGAGTATATCGACTCTTGAGGTTGTGGACAAGTGAGGATTCCCGATTGTGCAAAATGAGCGCGATTCCGCAGATGGTTGAGTTTTGATGCGGGAGGGTTTTGCCTCTTCAGAGCGGCCCGACTAATGGTTCTGCGGGAGGGAGCCAGGCTACGGCTGGCTCCGCCCAGACGAGCAATCCGGCAAAAGCTGTCAGGGCTAAAATAGTAACCTCATCGTCTTTTTCTTAACGTAACCGCACCGAGGCCGAGAAGCAAAAGCGTCGCTGGTTCGGGAACCTCCCAAAGAATAGCGTGATTATAGCCCGAACTGTCGCGTGCGTAGCCGACGATGTTGCCATTTCCGGCAATACCGACGGCCGCAGAAGAAATGAAATCACTCGACAGGAATTGGTGCAAATCGACATAATTGTCAGCCGAGCCGTTCCAGAGCAGGGCATGTTCGTAATCTCCTGTGACTGGCCCCCGGCCATAGCCGACCTGCTGCGTGCCGTTGGTGCTGTTGGCAGAAGACTCATCGAATCCACTGGGATGCAGATCGACATAGCTTGCGGCACTGCCGCTCCACAACAAGGCGTGGCCGTAACCCGCGCCCGCATCCCGACCCGAGCCGACCTGCTGTGTGCCGCTGATGCCTTGGGCAAAAGACACATCGAATCCGCTGGGGTTCAAATCGACATAACTTGATGCCGAACCGTTCCATAGCAGGGCGTGCCAGCCGTTGCTTCCTATGAGTAAGCCATAGCCGACCTGCTGTGTGCCGCTGATGCCGAGGGCATAAGACTCGTCGGACCCGCTGGGGGTCAAATCGACATAACTTGCTGCCGAGCCGTTCCAGAGCAGTGCGTGGTACTTGCCTGCTGTGGCTGAACCCCAGCCATAGCCGACCTGCTGTGTGCCGCTGGTGCCTTGGGCAAGAGACTCGTAGAACCCGCTGGGAGTCAAATCGATACAGCTATCTGCACTTCCGTTCCAGAGCAGGGCGTGGGGCTTGTCTCCTCCTGTGGCTGAACCTTGGCCATAACCGACCTGCTGTGTGCCGCTGATGCCGAGGGCACGAGAAGAAGACGCCGTGAACCCGCCGGGGTTCAAATCGATGAAACTTGCTGTTGACCCGTTCCAGAGCAGGGCGTGGTTGTTGTCTCCTGTGGTTGGGAAGCCATAGCCGACCTGCTGTGTGCCGCTGATGCCAACGGCAGCAGACTCGGTGAACCCGCTGGGGTTCAAATCGACTGCTATGTAACTTACGACCCCGGCCTGGCTCACCGTGCCGGCTGCAAGGACTATCACGGCGAACAAAGCCATCCTGAGTTGTTGATGATTGGTTTTCATTTTTTCCCCTCTAAAAAACTGTTGATATTTTGCGGCGCCCGGCTTTATGCCCGTTTCTTCTCAGAATCACCGCACCGAGGCCCAGAAGCAAAAGGGTGGCGGGTTCGGGAACTTGCCAAAGAATAGCGTGGGTATAGCCCGAACTGTCGCGTGCCCAGCCGACGATGTTGCCATTTCCAGCAATACCGCTGGCCCCAGAAGAAGTGAAATCACTCGACAGGAATTGGTGTAAATCGACATAACTATCTGCCGAGCCGTTCCAGAGCAGGGCATGGTTTTCGCCTGCTGCTGAGCGGGAGCCCGAGCCGACCTGCTGTGTGCCGTTCGTGCCTCCCGCCGTGGATTGAACAAATCCGCTGGGGTTCAAATCAACGAAACTATCTGCCGAGCCGTTCCAGAGCAGGGCGTGGTGGTAATCTCCTGTGGCTGGACCCCAGCCATACCCGGCCTGCTGTGTGCCGCTGATGCCCAAAGCATAAGACCCACTGAATCCATTGGGTGTCAAATCGACATACCTTGCTGCCGAGCCGTTCCACAGCAGGGCATGTTCGTTGCCTCCTGTGGCTGAGCCGGAGCCCCGGCCGACCTGCTGTGTGCCGCTGATGTCCTCGGCAAAAGACTCGGTGAACCCGCTGGGGTTCAAATCGACAAAGCTTGCTGCCGAGCCGTTCCAGAGCAGGGCGTGGTTGTAGCCTCCTATGGTGTAGCCCCGGCCCACCTGCTGTGTGCCGTTGGTTCCGGTAGCACAAGAGTAATCGAATCCGCTGGGGTGCAAATCGACATAACTTGCTGCCGAGCCGTTCCAGAGCAGGGCGTGGTCGTTGCCTCCTATGGTGTAGCCGGAGCCGACCTGCTGTGTGCCGCTGATGCCCAAAGCATAAGACCCACCGAACCCATTGGGGTTCAAATCGACATAGCTTGCTGCCGAGCCGTTCCAGAGCAGGGCGTGTTGGTAGCCTCCTGTAACAGGGCCGGAGCCGGCACCGACCTGCTGTGTGCCGCTGATGCCGCCGGCAAAAGAATCGTCGAACCCGCTGGGGCTCAAATCGACTGCTATGTAACTTACGACCACGGCCTGGCTCGACGTGCCGGCTACAAGGACTATCACGGCGAACAAAGCCATCCTGAGTTGTTGATGATGCGTTTTCATTTTTCCCCTCTAAAAAACTGTTGATATTTTGCGGCGCACGCTATCTGGCTCAGGCTTGCGCCTTCGCCAAAACGAGTGCGCACCGACACTTAGAGAAAACCGGAAATGGTCTAATGAAATGTAGTTTCTCATCACCTGTTCCTTATTTATCCTTTGCCCCCAGACAAAGGTAATTATTATCATACGCTTTACAGCCCGAAAGTCAAGGAAAATCGGGGAAAAATGTGGGATGGCCAAGGAACATCGTATCCCCCTTAGGAAGATAAGGTGTATGACTGAGGATTACAGGAGTGAGCAGTCACGCATTTCCCTTTGCTATTTTGACTTTTCCCACACAACCCTGGCCGCCGGCGGGCGAGCAAGGAGGTCTGATTGAGTATATCGACTCTTGAGGTCGTGGACAAGTGGGGATTCCCGATTGTGCAGAATGACCGCGATTCCGCAGATGGTTGAGTTTCGGTGCCCGAGGGTTTTGCCTCTGTCAAACAGCCGGACTAATGGTTCTGCGGGAGGGAGATAGGGGTGATCAGCGTTCGCTTTTGTTGGCGTCGGGGGGCAAGTCAGGCTCGTCCCAGGCGGGGTCGGGCCGCTCCCGCACCCGCTGCTGCCACTTGTGGTGGTTCTTCTCAAAGACGACGAACTGCCTGGTTATTTTCACGACTTCTGTGCCGTACATTGAGTCTCCCACTGTGAGGATTTGGCCATCGACCAGGGCAGAGGGTCTTTCCGGGGAGAACAGTATTCCATCGACCATTCCGCGTGTCGCCACTGCTTGTTGAGGGTTCAATCGCAGCCAGGCAAACAGGATAACGATTACGACAGTGCAGAGTTGGAGCAGAGTCAACATCTTGACGTTTCTGACGGTGCTCATATCCACCCCATGTCCAATAATTGTTACTTGGACCTGCCGCGCAGCCTATCTGCGAGCGCACACAAAGGCCGCCCGGCCCATATCTACTCTTATTCGGTTCAAATTCGGGGCGAATTGAGCAGAGAGGTCCAAAAAACCGGTTTTGCTCATTCTCACCGGCGATTGTTGCAGTGTTTGTATGAGAAGAGCGGTTATTGGACGTGTCTCCTGCTGTGGTTTTCTGCAAGGGGGGCCTTTGAACTATCTGTTTGCAGGCGGGTGCTGTTGGCGGAGAGGACGACGGCGAAGACGCTGATTATCGGCCAGCGGGATTGGTGGGCGCCAAGTCTGGAGCCTCTTCATCGGGAATCCGGTCGTGGTCGGCCTTGAACATGTAGTCCAGCACGTCGCGTCTGCTGACAATGCCGATTACCTTGCCCTTTGACGTAACCGGTACGCGTCTGAAGAAGTTGTCCATCAGACAGTTACAGACATTCTGCAGATCTTCGTTTTCGTCGAAGTGGACCGCAGGCGTTGTCATAAAATCGCCGACCGTTCTGTTATTCGCATTTCCGCTCGCGTAGAACAGCCTTAGCACATCTTTTTCCGTGATTACCCCGACGAGAGTCATATCGTCCTCGACGACGGGCATACCGGTGATGTTGTTCCTCATAAGAAGCTCAGTTGCCTGGCTTATCGGTGTGTTCCTTCTTACGGTGACCACGTCCGTTTTCATAACGCGTTTTACCTTGGGCATACGCCAATCTCCTCTTAATAGCCGCCAAACGCTGTTTATTGCCTGACAGATGACCGCATCGGTGAGTTCATAGTCTTTTATTCGGTGCAAACCCGCATTGACTTAGCTAAAAAACCGGGAAAAGCATCCTGTTCCGCAGGACTCCCGGTGAGCACGACGGAAATGGCATTTTCGGGGCGTAAGGGCTGCTCAGGCAATGTGAGAATTGGCTGTCTGCGTACACGCGCAAGAACTTTTTTGGTATCGGCCGATAAAATTGCCTCCGGCTTTGATACTTTGCGGCTGGCAACGTCGTTCACGCGGCGTTTTGGGTTTTTTCGTTGGATTCGTAGGGCCTTTCTGGTATATCGTCGCCGAATCAGTCAGGATCTATCGCTGAGCATCTGTTTGCTTCGCAGGATATGGTGGTAGTGCTGGGCGAAGCGGTGGGCCTCGTCGCGGACGTAT
>CAYGZM010000014.1:0-8489 GCA_964354365.1 uncultured Pirellulales bacterium | reverse complement strand
ATAGCCGCTCTTAAAGGGCCTGCCGTCGATGAATTTGACGAGTGAGCCGACGGCGTCGGCGCCGGCGATATTTGCGACGTCAATGCCCTCAATGATCCGAACGGGTTCGGATGTTTGCAGTATCTTGCGGAGCTCCACGAGGGCCTGGGCGGGGTCGGCAGCGAAGACTTCGGGCTGGACGTCCTCATCGGGGCTGCCGCGGCGGTCCAGGCGTTCAATCAGCCTGATGCGGTCGCGGAACATTGCGGCTTTCTCGTACTGGAGCGCCTCGGCGGCCTCGGCCATTTGCTTTCTGAGCTGGCGGAGAATCACCGAGCGTTTGGACCGCAGGAATCTTACAAGGTCGCCTATAACGAGTTTTTTGTATTGGGCTTTTTCGATTTTGGCGGCGCAGGGAGCGGCGCACTGCTTGATACTGTACAAAATGCAGGGGCGAAAGAACCTGCGTTTCGAGTCGTCTTCGCTGATGTTCAACTTGCAGGTTCGGAACTTGAAGATTTTCTGCAGGACTACGAGCACCTGTCTGAGGTCTTTGGCCCCGGTGAAGGGTCCGAACAGCCTGCTTCCGCGATGGCGGGGCTTGCGGGTGATATAGACCCCCGGAAAATCGTCGCCGGTGGTGATTTCGAGGTAGGGAAATGTCTTGTCGTCCACGAGGTCGGTGTTGTACGGCGGCCTGATGTCCTTGATCAGGCGGGCCTCCTGGAGCATCGCATCGACTTCTGAGCCGGTTTCGAGGAAATCGACGGACTCGACCTTCGCTGTCATTTCCGCGATTTTGGGGCCTCTGGAGGTTATCAAGTCGCTGCTTTGCTGGAAGTAGCCGGCCACCCGCGAGCGGAGGTTCTTTGCCTTGCCGATGTAGAGGACCTTGTCTGCGCGGCCCTTCATAAAATACAGGCCTGGGCCGGTTGGAAAGCCCTTTACCTGTCGGCGGATCGTATCGAGTCTGGTTTTTTCCTCAACAACAGCCATTAGCGCCACGCTCCGATAATCAAGCTCGCAAAGTCGTGCGAACACTGTCGGCCTTGCCTTTGGTGAAGACAACGGCCTATTTTAGCTGTACGCTGCCATCGGAAAAAGGATTTTGTTGGTTTTGCAGTTGTCAGAGCAAGACGAAATGATTGCCACTTATGAACTAACATACAGGCTGTTACTTTCTGCGGCTAAGCAACTTCGCAAATGTCGATCTATTGGTATCGTCCCGAGATTTGTGGGAAAAACGCCATCGGGTAAGAAAGCGTTTATCGCATTGGGGCTGCCAGCAGGTAATAAAAGGGATCCGAGAATCTCGCAGAGCCGCTGTGCTGTCTAGCACCGAGACGGCGCTGAGGTCGCACGCCTGGATAGCACAACGTTGGCTTGATGCGACCGGTCTGTAGAGGAATTTTCCCGTTGGAAAAAATTTTTGTCATCATAGCTACAGTAGCAACAAGGACTAAGAACGAAGCGCGAAAAATTGCGTGGAAAAAATTGGAATTTGGTCTTTACACTTTATCAGATTACGATTAATCTGCCGATAGTGAGTTTACGGGCTTTATCACAATATCTGGTGTAACTCCCGGTCATTATTTCCATATTTTGTGGCTTTATTTTTCGCACGGAGGCGCATAAATGTCTTATAAATTCGACCCAGAGAACCCTTTCAAGAGAGAAGGATCACAACCGAGAATTATTGCGAGGGACAATGAGAGGGATGGGTTAAAGATAGAACACTTCTTTTCCACGGAGGGCGTGCATCCGTTTGAGCAGCTCGAATGGGAGAAGCGCTCGGCCAGGATCACAAGCGACAGCGGGCAGGTGATTTTCGAGCAGGACAATATAGAAGTCCCGGCGACCTGGAGCCAGCTGGCGACCAAGGTTGTTGCGAGCAAGTACTTTTACGGCGATGTAGAGACGGGCGAACGAGAGCACTCGGTAAAACAGCTTGTTCACCGGGTCTGCAAGACGATTGCGGACCGGGGCAGAAGGGACGGTTATTTTGCGACGGACGAAGACGCGGAGGTTTTCTACAGCGAATTGACGTGGCTTTGCGTGAATCAGTACGGCGCCTTTAACTCGCCGGTTTGGTTCAATGTAGGGCTGCACGACGTTTATGGCATCGCCGGCAGCAAGCATAATTACCATTGGGATGCGGAGCAGCAGACGGCGGTTCCCTGTGAGAACAGCTATGAATATCCTCAGGCATCGGCCTGTTTCATCCAGTCGGTGAAGGATTCTATGGAAGACATAATGCGGCTGGCGGCAAGCGAGGCGATGCTGTTCAAGCACGGCTCAGGGACCGGAACCGATCTTTCTACGCTGCGCAGCAGCAAAGAGAAGCTCTCCGGCGGGGGCAAGCCGTCGGGTCCTTTGAGTTTTATGAGGGTCTATGACCAGGTGGCGGCGGTGATCAAGTCGGGCGGCAAGACCAGGCGCGCCGCCAAGATGCAGTCGCTGAAGGTTACGCACCCCGATATTAAGGAGTTCATCACGTGCAAGACGGAGGAGGAAAAGAAGGCCTGGGCTCTAATTGAGGCCGGCTACACCGGCGAGTATAACAGCGAAGCGTACAATAGCGTGATGTTCCAGAATTCCAATCTCTCGGTGCGTGTAACCGACGAGTTTATGCAGTGCGTGGAGAAAGACGACGTATGGGCTACATACGCGGTGACGACGGGTGAGAAGATGGGGGAACATTCGGCCCGCAAGCTGATGGAATTGATTGCCGAGGGCACAAGAATCTGCGGCGATCCCGGCGTGCAGTACCACAGCACGATAAACCGCTGGCATACATGCCCGAATTCCGGGCCGATTAACGCCTCGAATCCGTGCAGTGAGTATATGTTTGTCGATGATTCGGCCTGCAATCTGGCTTCACTGAACCTTTTGAAGTTCCGCAAAGAGGACGGCTCTTTCGACATCGAGGCGTTCAAGAGGGCGATTCGGTTGTTCATCATTGCCCAGGAGATTTTAGTTGATGGGGGCAGCTACCCGACCAAGACGATTGCGATAAACAGCCATCTGTCTCGGCCTTTGGGTCTTGGCTATGCCAATCTGGGCTCTGTTCTTATGAGCCTGGCGCTGCCCTATGATTCGGATCAGGCCCGGGCAATCGCAGGGGCAATTAGCGCACTGTTGACAGGGACTGCTTACGCGGTAAGTTCTGAAATTGCCTCGAAGAGAGGGCCTTTTGCCGAATTCGGCAAGAATGTGGAGTCGATGCTCAAGGTCATAAATATGCATCGCCAGCACGCTTATGAGATTCCGGAATCCCATTGCCCGGCCTATTTGCGGAACGCTGCGAAAGATGCGTGGGATACGGCCTTCGATGCCGGGTCCAAAGTGGGCTTCCGCAACGCTCAGACGACCGTGCTTGCACCGACGGGGACTATCGGTTTTATGATGGATTGTGATACTACGGGTATTGAGCCGGATATCGCCTTGGTTAAGTACAAGCTGTTGGCGGGCGGGGGGATGCTGAAGCTCGTCAATAAGACCGTTCCGATGGCTCTGGAGCGGCTTGGGTACAACGCCGACGACATCAAATCGATCCGTGATTACGTCGATGAAAACGAGACAATTGAGGGGGCGCCGAAGCTCAATGCGGATCATCTGCCTGTTTTTGACTGTGCTTTCAAAGCTCGCAACGGCAAGAGGTGCATTCATTATATGGCGCATCTGAAAATGATGGCTGCGGTCCAGCCGTTTATATCCGGTGCGATAAGCAAGACCATCAATATGCCTAAGGAAACCACGACCGAAGAGATCAGCGCCGCCTATATGGAAGGGTGGAAGCTCGGTCTAAAGGCGGTGGCGATTTATCGGGATGGGTCGAAGAAGCTCCAGCCGGTCTCGACGAAAAAGCATAAAGACGGCAAAGCCAAGGCCGCTACTGAGGCGCCCGCACAGGCCAAGCCGTTCCGCAGGAGACTGCCGGATACACGCCACAGCCTAACGCATAAATTCTCCGTCGCGGGGCACGAAGGCTATCTGACGGTGGGGTTGTATGAGGATGGTCAGCCCGGTGAGCTGTTTATCACGATGGCGAAGGAGGGCAGCACGGTTGGCGGACTTATGGACGTTATAGGGACGTGCACTTCGATGGCGCTGCAGTACGGCGTGCCGCTGATTACTTTGGTGGATAAGTTCCGGCACGCGCGATTTGAGCCGGCTGGAATGACCTCAAACCGCGAAATGCCGTTTGCAAAGAGCCTGATAGACTATATCTTCTGCTGGTTAGGCTGTCAGTTCATACCGGGTTACGCGGACAAGAATCTGCCCAATAGGACTGCGGTGGCCGGCGCGCCGGACAATAAGAATACAACTACCGCGCGGGAATTAGTGGAAAAGACCAAGGATCTCGCCAAGAAAATCGCCGAGGCGAAAGCCGGCGCCAAGGTGAAGGTCAAGCCGCTGGCCGTGGCCGAACTGCAGGATTCAAGCTCGAAGCAAGCTGACGAGGATGTTCCTGTGCCCTTCGCAGGGAGGTTTGCAGGGCCGGTGAATCGAATCGGGACGCTGGTGGAATCAGTCGTGGCTGAGCCGGATGGGTCCGCCTCCGCCGGCGGACAGTCGGAAGCCGCCGTCATGCAGCAGTTTAACTCTCAATTCGAGCACTTCATGGACGATGCCCCCGCCTGCGACATCTGCGGGGCCATCACCGTCCGCAACGGGACCTGCTACAAGTGCTTCAACTGCGGCAACTCTATGGGCTGCTCCTGACGATTCATTACTGACTACTCAAACTGACCGCTCCGCCTTGTCATACCTGCGAAACTTGTCCTCGACCTGATCGGGGAGCAGGTATCCAGTAGTCTGGCGGCTACATCTTCTCCCCGGCCCACGCCGTCGATGGCGATGTCCCCCTCGAAAATATGCTCGCCTCTATAGCCGTCCTCCATTCGCAAAGCGACTACAAACGACGATGATTTCGTAGCTCGTATGGCGTATTGTGTCGCGCGCGTTGCGGAGTTGAACTGACAAAGGAGGTGTATCAACCTACGGCAGGATTTCGTTAATGCATGCCTTGATTGGCTACTACCGCATTTCGTAAGTCCTGCTACTATGCCGTCATTTCGACCGGAGCGATGCGCAGCATCGCGCAGCGGAGAAATCTATTCTTATGACATACGGGGTTCTTCGCATAGTCGCCCTATTTATGAAACGCGGTACTAGACTCCTACGGGTGCGTCCTTCCTCCCAATAAAGACAGAATAAGCAGCACGAGCGGTATGACAGCTGTCCGCAAGCACCTTTTTCGATATTGGCGTTTCAAAAGCCCCACAAATATGCAAGGAACCAGAAGAACAATTGCGCCTCGGAGGCCATAACTGCTGGGATGGTTCTTGAGCCAACTAAATGGGGTAACTGGTACGAGCCGAACTGATAGCTCAAAGATGCACGCCACCAATAAGCTGATGATTATAGCAATCATCGTTTTAGCATCCCGCCCAGTTTCTGCTGGCCCGTTGAGATAGTTTTTAAGGTCGCTCAAAAACTGCTCATGCGAGAAGCACACAGCGAATTCTATGAATGCCTTATAGTTGTCTGTACTCACCCCATCAAAGGCTTTCAGTTCTCCAATTGCACTTGCCAATTGTCCAACCGGAATAGCACTCGTAGCGATCTGGCTCAAAATCGTTACAACATCTTCGCTATAGGGGGCCAACGAGGCTTTCACTTCCAACAACGCTTGAGCAGTCTCAGCTCGCTTGTCTCGCAGCGCGACCACGTGCCTGTAGAATGCCGATTCCTGCGGCGTCCCTCTTGGGTAGCCCGACTCTTGCAGTGCTTTGTCGATCCGCTTGTTCCAGTAGATGCCGTTAAGGCACTTCAACGCCGCTTGCAACTTGTACAAATCCATAATGACATATCCTCGTGTTCCCGAATACTCGCAACTGCCGCTCGCCTCTATCGGCAGCACAACATCAAAGCCGCTGCGTGCCGAAAAGGCCTGTATTCTACCCCAATTCTACGCCAATTTGGTCATTACTGGCAACATTTTTCCTCGATTTTCCTTGTTTGCCAGCCCGGATAGCCTTACAATCAGGCCAGTTGTGAGAGGCTCTTGCCCGTACAGGAGGAGCCGGTTGTTTCATCTTTGACGGCAGCACCTTTTGCCCAAGTAACGCTAACGGTCTTGCTTCTTATGGAGGTAAAGAATGAGACAGCTTGTTCTGCTGAGCATCGCTGGTGCTCTACTGCTACCGGGATGCAACAATGTCGGCAAGGGCCTGGCAACTCTGGCAAAAGGGACGGCGCTTGGCCAGAATATAGAGCGACAGAAGACGCGTAAGGCCGAGCAGGAGCGCCGCGAAAAGGAGTTTGCAACCTTTCTTGCCGCCTATCAACTTGCTGCCCAAGAGGGCAACGCAGAGGCTTGCGAGCAAATCCACGCGGAATATGAAAGTCGCCAGAGACACTACGAGCTGATGGACCGCCTCGATGAGATACAGGCCGACCAAGAGCAAATGAGGTTTCACCAGAACCAGATGGCCCAGCAGCAGTGGATGCACCGACAACAACAGACGTTTTACCAGCAACAGCGATTGATGAACCAGCAGATGCAGCAATCGCAAGGCCGATAAGAACCTCGACCCTACCATTCCTTGACAATGACTTTATGCCATATTTAACATTCTGCCAAGCAAAAAAGAGTAGCAGGTGACAAATGAAGTTGAACATAGTACAAAAGGGCGTTGTTCTCACCGCTCTGATTGTCATAGTGGTTATGACAGTTTATCCGCCCTGGGTAGTATTTTACACTTCACTTGCTGGCCCCTATGCGCCAATATGGTTACCGCCCGAATTGGCTCGTTTTATTGACCTTTATCGGCTTGCGATACAGTATGGGGCGGTGCTAATCGTCGCGGGTGGCCTCTGTCTCGTACTGCGGCGTTGATGCAAAACTGCGGCGCAGAGCGAAATTTAACCAACTCCCATTCTGAGGCAGCAGCGAGTGCTCAGGCTCGCGCATCCATGCCCCCAATTCTACGCCATTTTGGGGCTTGGTGGCAACATTTTTCCCCGATTTCCCTTGACTTTGCCGCCCTTAGCAGATTAGAATCAAGCCGGTTTCAGGAGGCCTTCAGCCGTATTGGAGGACCGGGTGTTTCATCTTCGAGTCGCACCTTTGCGTACCACGTTTTAGAAATGTAGATGTTGTTTGGAAGGAGAATAAGATGAAAAAGGTAGCAATTCTTCTTTTGTTGGCAGGGTTTAATTGTCAGGCGTCAGCCTCAATGTACTTTGTTGCTTATTCAGTTGACGAAAATAGCCTTTACACACTCTCACTGGGCGACATGGAGCCAACTAAAATCGGAACGCTTGAGATCGAGCCGTACCCAGCCACAAGCACTTGGGCGCTGGTAAAGGCGTCTGAGGATTCGGCCTATATGGTCGAGAGATACTCAGATACGCTCTACACAGTAAGCCTCAATGATGCATCGACACTGCTCTCAGTCCCGTTGGACCGAGACGTAGAGATTAACCCTCGTGGCTTGGCCATTTCTCCAAAAGGCATCCTTTACGGTCTGTTCTCTGGTAACGAATTGCGAACGATTGAGCCAGCAACCGGTGAGACTACGTTTGTCGCCACTGTTGACATTCCTCTTATTGAGTCCTTCGCATTCGCCCCTGACGGGACATTATATGCTGGAACCGACAATGGCGGCAAGCTATATACCATTGATGTGGATACCGGAAGCAGCTCATTCATCGCAGAAACTATTTGCCCCGACATCGATGCTTTAACCTACGCCCCGGATGGCTTTTTGTATGCAGCCGATTCTCGGGCGGGCACGGTTGCAGACCTATATAGAATTGATCCATTGACAGGTGAATCTTTCAATCTTGGCACCACCGGCATCACGGAGCTAAACGGCCTGCTTGCCATTCCCGAACCGGCCACGTTCCTGCTTTTGAGCCTCGGCGGCATGGCCCTATTGAGAAGTCGTAGAATGGTAGAATAGCCTCTTGTCTTTATTTGGCTCTTTGGTATAATGAATATCCGGTGGGCTGTGAGCATTCCCCTCCTCTCTCGCAAATGTGTTCTCATCGCAGCCCACCATTATTCTCAACCCCGCCCTACAATCTCCCACACCCCCTCTAACCGCTACTTTGCGCTCGCAGAATGGTCGATCTATAAATCGGTGTGAGATCATTTTCTGGCAAACCAGTCTCCCTGTGTCATTCCTTCGGCACGCTCAGGACAGGGCTGAGCTGAAGGCGAAGCATCTAACTTGCGAATGAGAAGGCCGCCCCAGGGCCGCCGTGCTTTCCTCAGGCCGCCCTCTGCGGTTCACACTTCACGACCCCCTCCGCCCTCTGGCCTTAATATCCCGCTTATCCCCAACCAAGTAACTGCTTACCCCAAAACCCCGCTTCGTATGGCACTTCATAAGTATATACGCATATACTTATATACTCTTATGCCCAAATCCGTATAATCTGCACTACAATTCTTCAACTTCTTGTTTTTTCTGCTTGATATTGGAATCCGGCTGCCA
>CAYGZM010000013.1:0-42326 GCA_964354365.1 uncultured Pirellulales bacterium | reverse complement strand
TCATTATAATATAAACGCGGTGCGAATCAAAGAGTTACGTGGATTTGGGGTTTTTTGTGGGAAAAACAGCCACAAAGACAGGCTTCTGCAAAATTGCAGGTTAGGCCTGCTTGGAAAGGAAAAAATCGTTTGTTGATTTTTTCTTTTCAATGGCAACCTATTGTCTCGTAATCGCGGGTCGCGCGGGGCGGCCATCCCCAAGCTTCCAGGCTGTGTCGCAATTAGGATTTTGCGTCTTTCGCCCCTGATTTGGAGCAAAAAACGAAGGTCATCATTCCGATTTCGGTGTATTTTTGCCATTGTGACACAGCCTCTTCGCTTGAGGCTGCCACGCCGGAGGAGGAACTTCGACTATACCTACAATCACGATGCGCGTATGCCGCCATTCGGGCGCTCGGGCCGCTTCCCAGCATTGCCCTATCCTCCCGATGGCAGCCGGGTCATACCCATACATGCTGTTGCCTTAAAGCGTTAAATCCAAAATACTTATGTATTACTTGTGCCATAGACTTACCAACTTTTTTGGACGAGAACCTGAATAGATTTCTCCGCTCGCTGCGCTTGGTCGAAATGACGGTTGGAGACGGACAAGCGGTGATTGTTGTTGAGGGGGGTGGAGAGACGGGTATAATGGCGGGGTGGTTTTGGCGACATCGGATTAATGAATGGCAGATAGTAGGACATTTCGTAAACGGCGCGACTATGGGACGAAAAGACTGTAGCTGTTTTGACAGATTTCCGTTCCGGGCTCTGCGCTTCGCTACGTGTCTCCACTCGCTTTGCTCGGTCGAAATGACAGAATAGTCATAGGACTTATGAAATGCGGTAATAGGTTTATGGAATTGAATCCTTTTGATATCGGCGTTTTTCTGGCGTTTATCGGGGTTGTTGTCGGCTTTAGCATGTTCAAGAGCCGAAGAGAGAAGACCAGCGAGGACTATTTTCTGGCGAGCCGGGGGTTGAAGTGGTGGCTGATAGGGATTTCGATTGTTGCGGCGAATATCTCGACGGAGCAGTTTGTGGGGATGGCGGGGCAGGCGGCCGGGAGCATCGGGCTGGCGGTGAGCAACTGGCAATTGTTCGGGAGCATCGGGATTGTGCTGATTGCGTTCACCCTGCTGCCGCGATTTCTCAAGGCGGGCATCTATACTATGCCGGAGTATCTGGAGTACCGGTACAATTCGGCGGCGCGGGGGATTATGGCGTTGTTGACGATTGTTGTGTACGTGGCGGTCCTTGTTACTTCGGTGCTTTACTCGGGCGGGGTGACGCTGCGGACGATTTTCGAGATTCCGCTGTGGCAGGGTGTATGGCTGATCGGGCTGATTGCGGCGCTCTATACGGTGTGGGGCGGGCTCAAGGCGGTTGCGTGGGCCGATTTGTTCCAGGGGTTGGCGCTTCTTGCCGGCGGCGTAATCATATTTCTTTTGGGTCTGGGCGCGTGCGGGGGATGGGCGAAGTTTTCAAGTATCAACGCGGACAAACTGCACATGATACTGCCTGCGAGCCATGAGGGTCTGCCGTGGACGGGCGTATTCAGCGGGATGTGGATTGTGATTGTGTATTATTGCGGGCTGAATCAGTTTATCGTTCAGCGGAATCTGGCGGCCAAGACGCTTCGAGACGGGCAGCTGGGCGTTATTTTCGCGGGCGCCTTGTGGCTGATAGTGCCGTTCGCAATTGTGATGCCGGGGTTGATGGCATCAGGGCTGTACAGAGCCGATATGGCTGCTGAAGCAGACAAGACGAATACCGAAGTTCTGGCCTATTATGAGCGAACTAAAGGCGACAGCAGGGAATTTGTTCTGTATGAACCCGACGATGGTTGGAAGCAGCGTTTCCCGGAAAAGGCGAAGGAGCTGGAAAGTTACAATACAACGCTCGAGCAAAGGGCGGAAAATCTCCACAAAAGAACGAAAGTGAAGAATCTGGTTGGCCACAGGTACGACGCGGCTTTTCCGCTTTTGATCAAGCATCTGATTCCGGCGGGGCTCCGGGGGTTTATGTTTGCGGCGATAGCGGGGGCGGTGATCAGCTCTTTGGCCTCGATGCTGAATTCGGCGGCGACGATTTTTACGATGGATGTTTATAAGCGGATGGTGGAACGCGATGCGCCGCAGAAGCGGCTGTTGCTTTTAGGACGTGTGATGACGATGGTCTTTGTGGTTGCGAGCTGCCTGCTGGCGCCGATGTTGGATGACCCGAAGTTTGGCGGAGTCTTTCAATATATTCAGCAGTTTCAGGGGTACATCTGGCCGGGCGTGGCGGCTGCGTTTTTGTTTGGGATGATGGTGACAAGCGCGCCAGGCGCGGCGGGGGTGGCGGCGCTGGTTGGCGGGCCGATTATCTATGGGGTATTCCAGAGATTTGCGCCGAGCGTGCATTTTCTTATCCAGGTTGCGGTGACGTTTCAACTCCTGCTGATGATTATGGGGTTGATCACGTTCTGGAAACCATTGGAGAAGCCGAGGGAGCTGCCGGAGCGTAAGGAGATGGAGATGAAGACGGCGCCGGAAGTGAAGATCGCAGGGGCGGCGGTGATAGCGGCGGTGGCGATTTTCTATGTTGTGTTCTGGTGATATGGTGCGCCTTCGGCGACGTTGTTCCAACAGATTCCTCGACAGGCTCGAAATGACGCGGGGGTAAATGCCAGCTTCTTCTGCGGACCACGAATTAGAGGCCTATTTATCTATCGCGGGGATGAGGTCGAGGTCGGCGATTGAGGCGAATACCTGGTTGTCGAATCCTTCGAGCGCAACGAAGCGGAAAAAGCCGGCCTTCTGCACGCTGCCAAACCGAATCGTGTTCCCGGCACGGCCCTTATTGAAGGCGCCTTTGGCTACAGGGTCGCCCCAGTTATCGGGATTGTCACTCGCATAGACTTCGTATTTTGAGATCCAGCCGTTGGCCATGTCCTGGCGGGGGAGATATTTTAGGCCCTTGATTGCGACCGGTTCGGGGAATTCGAGGGTGATTTGGTGGGGGTAGCCGGGGGGATTATTTTCCCAGTGGGTGTGCCATATCGTGCCTGGATTGGCGTCAACAGCGTTTTGGGGCGGGTAGTCGGAGTGGTGGCTGTCGGCGGTGACGGATTTGAGGCGGCTCAGGAGCGGAGGTTCTCGGAACAGGGTGCGGATTAGATCGGGGTCGAGTTTGTGGGGCGGGTTGAAGGCGGCGGTTTGCATATAGTCGAGGAGACTGCGGAGCATCTGGCGGGCGACGGGGCGGTTGTCGAGGTCGGTGCGCAGGTCGATTGAGCAGAAGAGGAGCTTGCCCGCCGCGGCGGGCTTGCCTTCGGAGACTTTGGCTTCGAAGATCAGGGCGAGCCTGCGATTGGTTGTCCAGTCATCGATGACCTGGACGATGGGACGAAGAGCGGGCGGAAATTCGTCGAGGATGAGAAATCTCGATTTGGTGACGAGGTCCCACCACTGCCAATTGCTGTGAAACTCGGTTGGGAAGCCGGCGAGGGCGGGATGCTTGGGGTCACAGAGGACGCCGAGCGTGTGCGGGGGCTGTCTTCCTGTCCAGGCGGTGTTCCAGAAGATGGAGGTGAAGCCGGGCGGGACGTCACTATTGATTTCGTTGAGAGTCGGCATCAGCAGAACGTTTTTGCCGGCGTCGAGGGCGGCAAGGGTCTGGTCGTCGAGATGCTCGGCGATTATCACGTTTTGGGCAGGCTTGGTATCCAAGTCGGCGGGATAAACCCAGATATCCCAGTTGTTCGAGTAATTCGTGCCTGCGAGCGATAGTTTTATGGAAAGCTGGGCAGGCGCCCCCGCGTCGGCGAACGGGACTTCGATTTTTCCCAATTGGATTCCGTTGGCGACGGGTATTGTGCGGGTGGGCAGTTGGCCGGCGGCCAATTTGCGGCCGTCGGGGTAGTCTATAGACCAGGTAATGGCTGCATTTCGGATTGCAGCTGGCCCGAAGTGGGCGATTTCGGCGGTGGCGGTGAATGTCTCATCGGTCGTCCAGATTCTCTTTTTCATTCGCAGGAGAGGGACGGTCTCTGCGCAGTAGCGGTTGTGCTCGGCGGCAGTTATGTAGCCTTTGGAGTGCCAGAAGGGGTCGAGGATTCCGACGAGGGCGGTTCCCTGGCCGGGGAAGTCGTGGAGGTCGAGTAGCTGGAATCCGCCGAAGCCCGGTGTGCGAAGGGCGGACTCGATTTCTTCCTTATAGAGCAGGGCCTGGAGCTTGCCGGAGGCGATGAGGAAATCGTGGGCCTGGTCGAGCATGTTGTTGGCGGCGAGGGAGTCGCGGAAGATTTCGAAGTTGCGGGCCTTGAGGACGCCTTTGTATTTGGAGATTTCGGCGAAATTAGGATAGACGCACCATTGGCCTATCTCGTGGCTTACGACGGGGACATCGTAGTTTTTGATGAAGCCGCGGTAGTCGGTGAGCGTTTCGGGGGGATTCGCGTTGAAGCAGCTTTTGAGGCCTGCTCCCCATTGATGGCCGCGGGGGGCGGGGGTGCTATGGTATTGGTTTTCGGGGATGATGGGCCAGCCTGCGGCGGAGGTGTAGAGCCGGCGGGGGTCTTTTTGCCTCCAATAATTGACGAGGTCGCCGAGCCACATTTTCTGATTTTGTCCGCCCGGCTCGTTGCCGTAGGCGAGCATGCAGAAGGATGGGTGGTTGCCATAAGCCTTCAGGATGCGGTCGCTTTCGTCGTAAATGAATTTGTCGATGGGTTTGCCGTCGCCGATGGCGGTCCAGGCGGCGCACTCGATGTGGAACATAAATCCTATATGGTCGGCGGCGGTAAATGCGGCCTCGGGCGGGCACCAGGAATGAAAACGGAGATGGTTGAGGCCGTGGGCCTTGGCGACTTTGAGGATTCGCGTCCATTCTGCGACATCGGTCGGCGGGTATCCGGTGAGGGGGAAGATGCAACATTCGAGCGTGCCGCGGAGGAAGGTCGGGCGGTCGTTGATTGCGAACTGCGTGCCTTTTGCGGCGAATTTGCGCATGCCGAACGTCACGGCCCTTTGGTCAGCGAAGGTCTGTCCGTCACCCGTGGCCGCAAGCGAGACGGCCATCTGGTACATTGCGGGTGAGAACTCATCCCAAAGGGTGGCGTCGTTGCCCATCGGATAGTCCAGTTCGAGGGTCGTTTGGCCCTGTGGGACGTTGAACTCGGTTGTCTTGGGGCCGGCAATTGGCGGCTGCCCCGACCTTGTACCGGCGGCATAAGCAGTCAGGGTGCCGCGTATGGGCGAGCCTGCGGCGTTGGCGATAGTGACGCGGACTCCGGCAGTCTTGTTCTCGATATCGGGATAGACCTGGACATCGTCAATATAGACTTTATCTGTGGCGCGGAGCTCGATTCGGCCAACGATGCCGTTCCAGTTGGATTGGGTGTGGTCGCTGACGGAGTGGGCGTTTTCTCCGACGTCGTATTTGAGGGAGTTGTCCACGCGAATTGTAAGGAGGTGTTGGCCTGGCGAGAGCAGGCCGGTGAGGTCATAGACGTGCGGGGTGGAGAGGCTGTCCTGGATACCGGCGGGTTTGTCGTCAATCCAGACTCGGCTTTCCCAGTGACAGCGCTCGAGGAAGAGGGTGATTCGCTTGCCGGCGAAGCTCTTTGGGATATTGACCTGCTTTTGATACCAGGCGGGTCCGACGTAATGTTTGACAGGGGTGAGCCAGAACGGGACTTTTACGTTGCCGGGCTGCCGGTATTCTTCGTAGGCGGGGTCGGTGAACCAGGAGCGGTCAACAATGCCGCCGGTCCACTTTGTATCGACGGAAACGTCGTCGCCGTAGCCGTTTTCCGCGGTCGAGCCGGGGAGCTTGATGCGGTCGGTTAGTCCGGAGGTGAACCAGTGGTTCTCGACGCCGAGGTTGTTGGGGTCGAGCTTGAAACGCCATTGGCCGGCGAGCGAGACGGCTTCCCGCCGTGGACCATCCCCAAGCCCTGTAGGCCTGATGATGCCACCCAGGCGCCGCGTGTTGGCGCTTGAGCCGGGCAGGCTCCGGCAACCGAGGATAGAGAGGATGATTGCTGCGACGGTCACAAGGGCTATGGGCTTTAGAATTCGGCGTTTCACTTCTTGCACTCCTTGCTGAAAGAGCAAAAACAATGTTCTGACGCTAAAGGCTGCAGCTATAATAGGCCGGTGAGATGGTTTTGAAAAGCTCATTATTGTGAGGCGGGCCATCCCCAAGCCCTTTGGGCTTGAGGCTGCCACCCGGTTCTTTTTCTGCGCTCGATGAGCCTGGGGGAGCAGCATTGTGAATTGTCAGTTGAGGGATGAAATCCTGTGGATTTTATGCTATGCTGTGTGCGTTGGCCCAACGAGCCTGAGAAATATTCAGACAGTGGGGCAGCAATCTGTGTGGCTGGAGAATTGGATTCCTGCTTCCGCAGGAATGACAGAAGAACATTCACGAGCTTAACAATCGCTGCACAGCAGCATAGCAACGGGTTTGGGAATCTGACGGAATGGCAAGGAAATTCCAGCTCAAGTCGAGGAGTGCGACGGAGTCGATAAACTTCGCGGCGGATTTGAATGTGGAGCAGCTGGCGGTTGCGACGGCAGAGGGCGGGCCGATGCTGGTTGTGGCGGGGGCGGGGAGCGGCAAGACGCGAGCGCTGACGTATCGTCTGGCGTGGCTCGTGCATAACGGGGTGGACCCGTCGCGGATTATGCTTGTAACGTTCACGAACCGGGCGGCGCGTGAGATGCTCAGCAGGGTCGAGGTCTTAGTCAAGCAGAAGACGCGGGATATATGGGGCGGGACGTTTCACCATATAGCGAACCGGATTTTGCGCCAGTACGGGCAGAAGATCGGGATTCTGCCTGACTTTACGATTTTAGACAGGGAGGATGCGCGGGACCTGGTCGCATCGTGCGTTCAGGAGGCGGGGGTGGATATTCGCAAGAGGCGGTTTCCGCGGAAGGCCGTGCTGGCGAGCATATCGAGCTTCGTGCAGAACACGTTAGAGCCGTTGGAGGAGGTGCTGGCCAGGCGGTACCCGATGTTTATCGACGATGGAGCGGAGATTGAGAAGGTGCTGAGGCTTTATGTAGAGAAGAAGCAGGCGAGGCAGCTTCTGGACTTCGATGATTTGCTGAGCGGGTGGCTGCGGCTTTTGGGCCGGCACGAGGACGTGCGGGAGATATTGGCAAACCAGTTTTTGCACATACTCGTCGATGAGTACCAGGATACGAACGCGATCCAAGGGGCGATAGTCGATTTTCTTGCGTCGAGGCATCGGAACGTCACGGTGGTGGGCGACGATTCGCAGTCGATATACAGCTTTCGCGGGGCGAGCTTCGAGAATATCATCACGTTCAAGGAGCGGTACCCGGATGCGAAGGAGTATCGGCTGGAATTGAATTACCGCTCGGCGCCGGAGATATTAGAGCTTGCGAATGCGAGCATAGAGCACAACAGCAGGAGACTGCCGAAGACGCTGCGTGCGGTGCGGTCTTCGGGATTGAGGCCGGCGGTCGTGCCGACGCACGACCATTTTGTGCAGTCGCGGTTTATCGCGGAGTACGTGCTCCATCTTCTGGATGAGGGCAGGGAGCTGAACGACATTGCCGTGCTGTACCGGAGTCACTGGCATTCGTTGGAGATTCAGCTGGAGTTTCAGCGGCGGAATATTCCGTTTCACGTTCGCGGGGGGCTGCGGTTCTTCGAGCAGGCGCACATGAAAGACGTGCTGTGCTTTATGCGGATAATCCACAATCCGTATGACGAGCTGGCGTGGCTGCGCGCGCTGAAGATGCTGCCGAGGGTAGGCTCGGCGTTGTCGCGGAAGATATGGCTGCATATCAGCGCGACGAAGGACCCTTTGAAGTCGGCGGGCGAGGGGGGTACGGCGGAGCTTTTGGGGACGGCGGCAAGGAAATTCTACGTTGAGTTTGCGGAGCTTGTGGGGAAGCTGGCGAAAGTGAGCGGGCCGGCGGAAACTATCGATTTGGTGCTTGAGAGGTTTTACGACGATTACCTTGTGTCGCATTATGACGGCGCGAATTTGCGGCGGGAGGACATCCGAGGGCTGGCGAACTATGCGGCCCAGTATAAGAGTGTGGAGGCGTTTCTGGCGGACGTTGCTTTGGCGGGGGAGTTTTCGGGCGAGACCTGCGTGACGGGGCCGACGGAGCAGGAGTTTGCGACGCTTAGCACGGTGCATCAGGCGAAGGGATTGGAGTGGCCGGTGGTTTTTGTGCCGTGGCTGGCGGACGGGCGGTTCCCGACGGACCTTGCGATAAATACGAAAAGAGAGCTGGAGGAGGAGAGGCGGGTGTTTCACGTTGCTGTGACGCGGGCGAAGGATGAATTGTATCTGGTTGTGCCGCAGGTCTATCGAAACCGCGGGGGTGGGTTGATAATGATGAAGCCGAGCCGGTTTTTGACGGAGATCGGGGAGGAGCTGACTGAGAAGATGGAATTAGAAGAGGGGCTGCCGCACCTGATCGGCGGTGAGATTGAGCCACAAAGGCACGAAGCCCCCAGGGCCCCTTGCGGGGACACAAAGTTGCTTGAGAAGTAGTTCGGGACCGGGGCGACGGGGATACAAGATGGGTCAGGATGATGCATATCGAGGTAGTGTCGAGAGCAGGTTTCTTGCGGCGTGCGATGCGCCGTTGTACGACCTGCGGAAGACGCCGTTTGTGCTGGTGATTTTTGGGGGGAGGGGAGATTTGAGCAGGAGGAAGCTGCTGCCGACGCTTTTCGGGCTGTACCGGGAAGAGAAGCTCGCGCGTGACTCGTACATTCTGGGGGTGGGCCGAGGCGAGATGTCGGACAAAGAGTACAGAGGCCTTGTGCGAAAGGCGATTGAGGAATTCGGCCCGGAGCCGGTGGAGCAGAAGGAGGTGAAGGCTTTTTGCGAGCGGGTGAGCTACCTGCGGGCGGATGCAGGGGCGGATGAGGGCTATGAGCGGCTTTGCCGGCGAGTTAGCGCTATTGCGGCGGAGGGGAGGGTAGAGAGTCTGATTTATTATCTGGCGGTGCCGCCGAGCCTGATACAGCCACTCACTGAAGGGCTGTTCAGGCGCGGTCTCTGTGCAGGGGCGCTTATGCCGAAGATTATCGTTGAAAAGCCCTTCGGAAGCGATAAGGCTTCGGCCTCCAAATTGAACCAGCTCATACTAAAGCACTTCAACGAGAGCCAGGTTTATCGCATAGATCATTACTTGGGCAAGGAGACGGTTCAGAACATACTCTTCTTTCGCTTCGGCAATAGTATTTTTGAGCCGTTGTGGAATCGGCGCTATATAGATCATGTTCAGATTACCGTTGGCGAGGATATTGGCATTGAGGGTCGGGGGGCATTTTATGACGAGGCGGGGGTGGTGAGGGACATCGTGCAGAATCATACGATGCAGCTTCTGGCGCTTGTGGCAATGGAGCCGCCCTCGGGCTTTGACGCGAATCTGGTTCGTGACGAGAAGGTCAAGGTTTTCCGCGCGATTCGGCCGATGAGCGAGGAATATATCGACAGGTTTATGGTAAGGGGCCAATACGGGGCGGGCAACGTTGGCGGGAAAGCGGCTCGGGCGTACAGGGAGGAAGAGAACGTTCCGGCCGATTCGAATACAGCGACGTTTTTTGCGGGCAAGTTCAACATAGACAACTGGCGTTGGGCGGGCGTTCCCTTCTATCTGCGCACGGGCAAGCGGTTGGCACGGCGGGTGACGGAGATTTGCGTTGAGTTCAAGCAGCCGCCTCTTCGCCTTTTTGGCCGGGTGTGCGATATTATTGAGCCGAACTCGCTTGTTCTCGGCATACAGCCGAAGGAAGAGATGTCACTGCAGTTGAATGTAAAACGGCCGGGCGTGGGAAATCAGCCTTTTGCAATTAATATGAGCTTTGACTACGTGAAGTCTTTCGAGATGAATACACGTCCTGCTTATGAGCGGCTGCTATTGGACTGCCTCAAGGGCGATCTGACGCTATTCGCGCGGGCGGACGAGGTAGAAGCGATGTGGGATGTGGTTGATCCGATTATACGCAGATGGGAGAGTGTGCCGGCGGGGAGTTTTCCCAACTACGAGGCGGGCAGTAACGGGCCGGAGGAGTCGGCAAAACTTTTGAAAGCAGACGGACGACGCTGGAGAACCATTTAGTGCAGGGCGGCGGGGGGGAGGTAGAAGGTTCCGGGTCCGACGCCGGGTGGGTAAGGGGTAGCGCCGTCGGCGGTAATTGAGACTTCCATCAGCACTGCATCGGAGGTTGAATAGGATTCGACGTGGCCGTCGATGTAGCCGGCCTGCAGTTTGACATCCGGGGCGGGGAAGTTCGGGTCGGCGATGCGAGACCAGTTGGCCGAGAGGAGCCAGGTTTCGGGCGTGATGTCGGCGCCTTTGAAATTTTCGCAGCTACCATACGCGCCGGGGGTCCGCCAACTGTCATAGCCGAAATAATCGGTAACGAGGAGCTTGCTTTGTATCCGGCCTGCGGCGGGGGCGCTGGGGCCGTCGAAGGTGAGCCTGTGTCCGCCGAGGAATCCGGTGTAGTTCCAGAAGAGGCAATAGGCGCCGCCGACCGGGTCGGATGGGAAGGACGTATCGGGATTGTCCCAATCGTCGCCCGCGTCCCAGGACTGCTGGAGGTACTCGTATTTTCGCGGGGCGCCGGGGCAATAGACCGTGTCTGCGTCGGGGATGTAGCTGCGGAGGTAGGCGGCGACGGAGCGATGCAATCCGGGGCTTCGGGCCCTGTTGCCGGTGAGTTTTGTGGGGTCGGACCAATTCCATCGGCTGCCGAAGCCGACTGTGGCGACGGACTGCGGGTAGAGGTCGTCATTGTCGAGCGCGAAGAGGTTGAGGGCGCCGGCGATCTGCTTTTGGTTGTTGGCGCCGAGCATGGAGCGGGCCTTGCGTTTTGCCCTGTCCACGGCGGGGACCACAATCGCCATCAGCAGCGAAATGATGGAGATGACGACCAGAAGCTCAACGAGGCTGAAGGCCGCCCGCCGGCTTCGGCCTGCAACAAACTGTCGAGATCGTGACTCGATTTCTCGTCCTCCGGGTTCGCTATTTCAAATATCGGCAATTGGCGCACACCCAGCGCACATCAACCACGACCGCTACCATTATACTCATTTATAACCGAGCAAGCAAGCTCAAAAGCATATTTTGCGATTGCCGCGCGCAACGAAGAGGGGCTGCCGGCGTCATTCCTGCAGCCTCGCTACGTATCTTCACCGTTAATCAGAATCCGTACTGGTTTTTCCTCGGAGACGGGATCACGGCTCCATTGGTGGGCATAATGATATCGGGCTGGTCCAGCTCGAACGGCGCCCAGGGCAAGGAGTCGAGCCATCCATCGGCGACGAGGGCGAAATCGATCATGTTTATGAGGCCGTCGCGGCTCACATCACCTCTCAAGGGCCAGTCGCTCATACTCGCATAAGGCGTACCGCCGAAAGCGCCCATATTGAGCCTGCCGCCGTTGGGCATTCGCTCTCTTGCGGGGTACACGTATGGGTCGCCTGCGTCGATGCACGGACTGGTTACATCGTCGATGACCCAGAGATTGTGGTCGGGCCAGAATCGGCCGAAGCGTGAACGCAAATGATAGTCGCCATTGTTTGGGTCGGCAAATATCGGGTTCCTGCTGATATTGCCGGGACCTCCAAGTGAGCCGGGTCTCTGGATGCAACTGTACCGGGCGGTGCAGCCGAACAGATCGCCGATGGAATTATCCCACAGAATACAGTTGGAGATATTTGGGTCGGCGCCGAACCAGGCGCCGATGCCGTAGCCGTTTCCGGCGATTGTCAGATTTGTGAGAGTCGGCTTGGCGCCGTTGTCGCAGTATATTCCATGAGGGCTGCCGGTGATGACGAAGTTTCGCAGCACACAGTTGGCTCGTTCGCCGGCGAAGAATGAGAAGGCGTAATCGCTCTTTGCAGCGACGACGGCCGCATCGGCGGCGCTTTGGACGGTTATTGCCTTGCCGTCAAAAACGACGTCTTCTTTGTAGAGGGCGGGCCAGACCAAGACAACGTCGCCGTCTCTTGAGGAGTCTATTGCTTTTTGTATGGTTGCGAAGGCGTTTTCCCTGCTGAGGCCATTGTTCGAGTCGCTGCCGTGGAGTCCATCAACATGGAAAACCAAACGAGGGTGGCCCTTGCTGGCTTGGGCGGTGCCGCCATAGGCGCCCATATTGATTCTGTTGCCGTTGGGGGGCGGCTCCTGCGCGACGGGGTCGGCTGGGTCGCCGGCATCTATGCAGGGGCTATGGGCGGCGTCAATGACCCAATCGCCGGTTTTGGGGTTGTAGCGGCCATATACGGACTGCAAATGGTAGTCCGGAACGCCGGTCGGTGCAAACAATGGGTCGGCATTGATATTTCCCGTGCCGGTGTAGCCACCCTGGATATCGGAATAGACGACGGGATCGGCGGGTGGGTCATCAAGGAATACCTGGGCGCCCTCATTGTACCAGACGATAGAGTTCTTTATTTTGATGTCACTGCCAATAGAATGTATCGCTGCACGAGGAAAAGGCCCCATTAATCCACCTAACATTCTGTTATGGGCCACCGTGCAGTTTGTTACACGAACATAGCAGGGAGGACACTCTGTCTCGGGGCATCCGGGGATGTCCGCTCCCTGCTCTGTGTATATGCCTGCACCAAAGACGCCGCCATTATTCGAGAAGATACAATTCTTCAGGACGAGTCTTGTCTGGGGACCGGTGGCATATACACCGCCGCCGGTCATAATGCCGTCTTCGGACCGCGGGCCGTTGGACGAGAATTCGCAGTCGGCGATTACGGCGACGGCTCGACGAGCGTATATGCCGGCGCCGAGGCCGTTGTGGTAAAGGAGGTTATTTACGATGATGCAGTTATTTATCTTTGCGTCGGCATTTCGAATCAGGCCGATGCCGGCGCCCCGTCCACCGGATTCGGCGGGTCCGAAACCTCCTGCGGCGCACTTTTCGATCCGGCAGTCAATAATAGCCGGCCTGCCGCCTACACAGCCTATACCACCGCCAATTTCGGCTCCACAATCCCTGATGACGCAATCGACGATTGTGGGGCTGCTGAACTCGCAATAGATGCCGGCGCCGATGGGGTGGGATGGGCTGAGGTTCCAGCGCATGTCATCTGGGGGGATTTCGGAGCCGTTTATTCTGCCGTGGATGATGGTAAATCCGCGGATGACAGAATCAGCCTGTTCGTTCTGGTGGAGGTAGAATCCCCTGTGCTGTATTTCTCCTCCGGCGCCGCCCAGCCCGCCGGAAGACTCGCAATCTATGATGGTCTGCTCGGGTCCATTTGCGCTGCGCAGCGTGATGGCTTTGCCCAGGAGCTCGATGTCACGATTGCCGGGGCCTTTGTAGGTCCCCGGGGCGACTTCAATAACGTCACCGTCGGCGGCGTTGTTAATGGCCTGCTGGATTGTGGGGTAGTCCGCGGGGACGTAAATCGTTGCGGGCGGCGAGTGCAGATGGACTGCCAGATTGTCGATCATAGCTTTGGCGCCGAGGAAGATTACGTAGCAGGTCCCCTGGAGGGACTCGATAGGGATCTGGTTGTCGCCCGGGCGCAGTTCTCCGGGCGTGGACCAATTGTGGCCGTCGGACGAGAGGGAATAGAGCAGATAGCCCGGGGGCGACTGCGAGATGTAGGCGTTTACAGGAAAGCGGACGTCAACCTTTAGAATCCCTTTAACCATTCTTCGCGGGTGCGGCGAGGCAATTGGAAAGCAATAGGCCAGGTGTGCCGGCTGACCGAGGTAATCCATAAATGCCAGGGCCCTTTCGCCTGTGGTATCGTGGTAATAGAACAGGTAAGGCTCAGGGGGCGGAAAGGCGTCCATCGGCCAGAAGATCGAGTGCATATAGCTGTCTTTTTGCGCCTTGTCGGTGCTGAAGTCATCGAAATACTGATACGTCCAGCCCGGCGGCACTACGACTGCGACGGCATCGAGGGAGTAGTCAAAAAGATCGCAGCAGGGCGACTTGATCTGGCCCGTTAGATGAATTGAACCGATGGTTATGGTTACAACGAGATGGATCTGAGCGTATGTTCCGTCCGTGGCGGCGCCCTCGAACTCGACCTTCGTGGGGGTGACGACTGTGGCGGTCAGCCCGGTCATATTGAAGAGCAGGCCGAGGCTGCGGGTGTAGAGGAAGGGACTCTCGCTGAGGGTCGCATCGACCCAGTCGAAGGACGCGGCGCCGAGAGCGGAATCGACGGTCAGGCGGAACATTCCGGAGATTCGGTGGGTCTCGTTGATTCCTGCGAATCCGCCGGTCTGAACAACAGTGCTCTGGTCGAGCAGGAACAAGCAGTTGGCCGTCGCAGCGGAGGCCGGGACGGTCGCCGGCACGGAGAGAAACATTGAGATTATTAGTATCGCTTTTTTCATTTTACTGCGCCTTATCCAAATTACTCATCATCAGCAAAGGGCATTTCGTATTCCCTGCCCCACTGCTGAGCCATTATGGCGAAGTCGGCCAGGTTGACCACGTCGTCGCCGTTGAGGTCGCTATCGAGCTCAACAGGTTCATTCGGGTCAATATCCTTCGGCATCGGTTTGATGTACATGAAGTCAGGATCGTCTGTCGGAATCTCGTCCGGCTCGACATCGTCGATTAGATTGTCAAACACCCGGACCCTGACATAGATTACGTCCTTGTCCTGGGCGGCGGGGAGTTCCGGCAGGACGGCTGTGGCGTCACGCGGATTATCAAGGAGACATTCTCGCCACTGGTCGAGAGGGAGCGGATATCCGGGTTTGGCAAAGGTATGCACGATGGCACGAAGCAGATAGACGCCTGGCCTCCTGAAATGGACGGGGACACCGACTCTTGCACGGCCGATACTCGGGCCTTTGCGACAGGCCCTGGCCCCGTCCTTGCCGATCGTTACCCATGGACAGGGAACAATTGCGGGGTCATCGGGCCTCGGACAGCAGACGGCTCCCAATCGCAGGCAGTTCTCGCATTTGCACCTGGCATATATGCAATCGTTCGGATCGGGCTTGCAGGCGCTGGGGTCGGGCACTGCGCACTGGCAGGGCTTGCAGACCTGCAGCACCATTGAGGCGCCCAAACAGCCGTAGGAGCCGGTGTACCAGACGCCTTCAAGGTCGCGGCTGAGACAGAAAATGACTCTCGTTCCGACGGGCACGCGAATGGAGCCGTTAGGCCGAGCGAAGTTGTCGGCGTCTCCTTGAGGGCGCCAGCACCTATCAGTGCTCCAGTCCGGCGGACCAATCAGGCAGGCCCGAGGAGAGGCCACGGTGTATTTCAGCACCGGCACAGGACGGATACGGACGGCATTCGGGTCGCCCGCGCCTCCGCCGGATCCCGAGCCGGCCGCGAGCACCGCGCCGCAGACCAGGGCCAATGCCAACGAAACCAACACACAACCTGTAATCAAGGCTCTTCTTGACATAATGCACCTCCATTGTTACAAAAGAAACTTCCTTCCTAACATAGATTCACTTGCGCAAGTCAGGGCAGCACGACCCTTGTGAATAAGCCCAATGAGAAGTTGTAAAAGAACAATTAGAGCACATAAGCTTTATTTGGCTAACGAGCCTTCGGCAAGCTGCACGAGCCAGAGCAACCCGGAATCCTGCTGCTGCGGCGTTTGGTAGCCTGCGGCCCTCGGCGAGACGAATTCATTACCAACATCGTCAATATTTTCCAGGTAAGAGAACTTCAACACCCCTTTTTCAACGTCGCCTATCGAGACGGCTATCTCATCAATGACATCGACCTGGAGGTCGATGGTATAGAGCAAGGCGACTTTTTCGGCGGTGACACGGACGCGGACTTTATTGTCGTCGATCTGCTCTGTCTTAAACGGGATTTGCCGCTCGGCTGCGTCGCGCCGCACGGTGTCTATGGCGTGCAGTCCCATCCAGGGCCTCGGCAGACCCTTGAAGAAGGCGCCTGCCTTGTAATACGTGCGAAAGGTCGAGCCGGCCGCGGAGACGTAAGCCTGCTGGGCGGTATCAATAATCGTCACGTCTCCAGCGTTCAGTTTGAGCCAGGGACTATATCGTGCGCCGGCGGCATAGACAAACGGGATGCGTCCTGCGCCGGAGATGGCCTGTTCGTTGATACGGCCGGCGATCTTGAAATAGGTCCAGCCGCGTTTGTGCATTTGGTCGCGTTTGTCGATGGTTTCCAGGCCGGCGGGCCAATCACCCTGGAAGTAGTCTTCGTCGAGGACGTTGTAGTGGCGGGTAACCCAGGAGCGATTGGGGCCTTGCTCCGCGCTGCGGGCGGCGATCACGAGCAGACCTTTTGCGCTATCAGGGACGTACTGCATCTTCTGTGTTCCTCCGCCCCCTTCGATCCGATCGAGAAAGCTGCTTAGCTGCGGGGTGTCGGTAGGCAGCCTCAGCACGCTCAAGTGCGCGTCGTACATGCGGTGATTGTCTATATAGATGACCTTGTTGTCGAAATAGTAGTTTGCCTGGTCGTTTTGCAGGAACTGGGCGTGTGGGCGGGCGCCTTCGGGACCGGCCTTGACTCGCATCATCATGGGCTTGCCCGGGCCTTCCGGGAAGTAGTACCAGTATTCCTCGTTGCCATTTTGCTTTTGTCCGAGGGGAGCGAAGCTCTGTGAGTTTCCGGAATTCCGCCCGGCGGTTTGAATTGGCGCGTCCGGCAGTCCGGAATTCACAGCAACGACGCCGGCGATCAGGCCGGCGGTAGAAAGAGAGATGATCGCGGTTTTGGTTGTGGCCAGGCCTACGAGGCCTGCGAGCAGACCGACACCTGTAGTGGCGGCGGTAACGGAGACTTGAGCGGCGGCGGCTTCGGTCGGGGCGGTCATTTTCCCGAACAGGACCAAAGCAGCCAATAATGACCCCCTTCCGAAGCCATTTCGGGAGAGCTGCTTGCGGAGCGCTCTTTTAGCGCGCAGGAATAACATGCGCGTGCTGAATTCGCTGCATCCCATCGATTCGGCGATTTCGGCGTAGGACATTTGGTCGTAGCACCGCATAACGAGCACGGCGCGGTGTCGAGTCTTGAGGCTCTGCATTGCGGCTGCCACGATTTGCTTCAATTCCTGGGTAACGAGGTCCTGGAGGCCGTGCTCTCGCTGCCCGGGCGTGGGCCGGTCAGCTTTAGATTTGGCCAGGTTCTTCTGAGTTCGCTCGGTCCGCTGGTAGCGGTGAATCTTGTTGGTGGC
The DNA here is from genome assembly GCA_964354365.1 of uncultured Pirellulales bacterium. Classification (GTDB taxonomy): domain Bacteria; phylum Planctomycetota; class Phycisphaerae; order Sedimentisphaerales; family Anaerobacaceae; genus CAYGZM01. The sequence goes on along the minus strand of CAYGZM010000013.1, from coordinate 25,192 downwards.
TATGCCGTAGAGCCAGGGCCAGAATTTGTCGGCGTCTTTGAGTTTGCCCAAGATTCTGCACATTTCCAACATTGTCTCCTGTACAATTTCCTGCGTCAGGTCATCGGCCAGCGTAAGGCGATAGACATAGACTCTGAGGCGTTTTGCAGCCAGCTCGGCCAGACTGTTTAAGGCTTTCTTATCGCCACGCTGGGCCTTTCTTATCAATTCAATGTAGCTGCGTTCATCCATAGAGGGCTAATACGAGCCTTGCCGTGCGTATGAACTGTAATAGAGTGCCAGCAGAGGCACAAAATATAACGCTATTTTTGGAGATTGTAGCATTTCTACAGAGTTTTCTTCTACCCTGCTTTCTGCCAAGCATATCATTATACTATCATATAGCAATAATTTAGTGTATTTGGGACTGCAAGATGAACAATAGCCAGAACCAGCCAGGACCTCAATACGATGAAAGACAAGGGCGTTCTAAGCTCCAGACGTGACGGCTCGAAGGTGTGCTGCCGAATCGAGAACAAGAACGTAATTAAGCTGTTGGATTGTGTCTATGACCACTGCGAGCGCGGCAAGAAAACGGGAAGGTGAACGCCATACCGAAAGAATCCGGCACAAGCCGGAGCCGTGGAGTGGAATCTTAGAGTGGACCTGATTTTTGGCCCGAGGGAATGACAATTTGGCGAGACGTTTACAGGTGGATGTAAAAACGGAACTCAAGCAGAAGATAACGAATTATTCACTAAGGCACTATAAGTCGGTCACAGTAGTAATGGTTGTTGCTACGCCGGCCCGACGAGCACGATCCAAATCGACAGATCAGGTCAACGACAACCTCTCCTGGGAGCTTGGCGCCAACATCTTCTTCGGCGACTACCGCAACACCTTCTTCGGCCAGCTCCAAAACAACACAAACATCTACACCGGCCTGCGATACAGCTTCTGACCGCTACTTGTTCTGCAGCACTACACGCCACCCAAATCACCAGACGTAGCAACTGCGTGTGCCGCCAAGCTATATCTTTCTATTCTCGTGTTTTGGTTTGACGGGGTGGGGTGGGGTGGTTAGACTTCGTGGGTCGTAGTTGGTTTTTGTAAGGAGGCGCAATTGCCAAAAAATGGCTTTTAGAATGGAGGCTACAATGAAACGAAGGACATTTCTGGCGTTGGGAGCCGGCGCGGCCGGCGGTCTTTGTATGCACGGATGCCGATTACCTCAATCAGGGCGGGGCGGATCTGCCGAGCCGTTCAAGATTTCGCTGGCTCAATGGTCGCTGCACAGAAGGCTTCGCGGCGAGCAGGAGCCGAAGCTGGACAATCTCGATTTCGCCAAGACCGCAAGCGAGTTCGGGATCGATGCCGTCGAGTACGTCAACCAGTTCTTCAAGGACAAGGCCACGGACACCGAATACCTGGCTGAAATGAAGAAGCGAGCAGCCGACAACGGCGTCAAGGCGCTGCTGATTATGTGCGACGGCGAAGGCAACCTCGGCGACGCGGATTCGGCCAAGCGCGCCGCGTCGGTCGAGAATCACTACAAATGGGTAGCGGCCGCCAAATACCTCGGATGTCACTCAATCCGCGTCAACGCGAGCTCGGCAGGTTCATACGAAGAGCAGCAGAAGCTCGCCGCCGACGGGCTGAGGTCTTTGAGCAAGTTTGCCGCCGGCTATAAGATCAACGTCCTGGTCGAGAATCACGGCGGCCTGTCGTCCGACCCCAGGTGGCTGTCCGGCGTGATGGAGAAGGTCGGTCTGTCGAACTGCGGGACGCTGCCGGACTTCGGCAACTTCCCCGATGAAATTGACCGCTACGAGGCCGTCAAGACGCTGATGCCCTACGCCAGGGCCGTCAGCGCCAAGAGCTACGACTTCGACGACAAGGGCAATGAGACCAAGATCGACTATCATAAAATGATGGCCGTCGTTCTGGACGCCGGCTACCACGGCTACGTCGGCATAGAGTACGAAGGCTCGCGACTGAACGAGGCTGGCGGAATACTCGCAACCAGAAGACTGCTCGACGAGATCATAAAGAAGCGCCAAACCGCATAACGTTTGGAGCATCGAGTATCGAGAATGCTTGTTGGCGTGATGACAGCGCAACTGCACATGCAGGGGATAGACTCGCTCAAGGCCAAACGCAGCATCGTCAAGGGTCTTATCGGCAGGCTCAAGAGCAGGTTCAATATCTCGATTTCCGAGGTTGACCACCAGGACAGCAAGACCAGCGCCGTAATTGGTATTGCGATAGTCTGTAACGACAGCCGATTTATCGACCAGCAGTTCGATTCCATCGTCACTTTCATGCGCAACGACGGCCGATTCTACCTCGCCCAGGTCGAAAGAGAGACGTTCTCGTAGTTCGGTGCTCGATACTCGATGCTCGATAATCAATTGTGTCCTGGGGGCGATTGGCCCTTTCGTTCCGTCCTGTCAGAGCAGGTCGCGGATGTCATAGACGCGGGTATGCCACTTTTCAGTAAGAGAGTCCTTTGTTCCGACGGTGATGACTCCGCCGTCGATTACGCAGCCGATCTGGCCGGGGCTGCCGGTGACAGCCATCAGTAAAGAGCTCAAAGCGACGCGAAGCGGAATATCGGATATGCCATCCATCATTATCGGCGTCTGCCGGTCTATCCCGGCGTTGTCGTACAAATCCCTCCAGAGGACAATCAGTCTCAACGGCGGATCGACCGAATTCTTCAAGTCGTCTATCGCTCGGCCAAAGGTCGTATCGCGCGTCCAGCCTGAGACGTCAACACGCACCTCCAATTGCTCATCGAGTGACATAATGGTCCTCTTGGGCTGTGCGGCCGCCTTCTTCGGCGATACGAAGTTGAGCGCTTCGAGGACCTTGCGAATCCGAGGGTCGCTTCGCGGGTCGTTGGCGTCGGCGATAGGCGGCGGTTCGATATGGATTGAATCCTTCGAATCGAGGCGTGCCGATATCGGGTCAACGTAGGCGACCGGCAGATTGGGCATATAGGAGGAGAGGTGCGTCCAGAAGGCGCCGAGATAGCACCGCCTGCCGTCGGCGACGATTACGAACGGTACGCCCCAGACGCCCGGCGGAGGAATACGTTCTCTTACGCCCGGCGTCAGCTTGAGAGTGTGCCGGTCCCAGTCATAGCCGAGCAGGTCCTTTTCGGTGATAACTGGGTCCGGGGCAAGATGGAGCTCGTCGAGCGTGACGTCGTTGGGCCTGCCGGCGTCAACCGGTTCGGCAACAAGGTAAATGGCGAAGCGATACTTGTCTTTGCTCGGCTTCGGCTCGGCGATGCCGAGCTTTTTCCAGGGCTTGCCATTGAACGGCCCGTAGAAGGGGTTCCCGCCCGGATGGCCCGGCTCCGACGAGACATAGTACCGGTTCTTTGCAGCAACATAATAGACAACGCCACTGCACCAATGCTCCGGATGCCGGGCAAGGGCGATGCCACTTCGCAGGCGATACGTGTTCGGATCGTTCGGATCTCGAGCGAACAGGTCGGGCAATTCAGCGCGGTCGCCGGTCTTCGCTGCACTGCCAAGGTCAAGCCCGCAGAAGTCCGGTTCTCCGCCTTTGCCAAGCATTCTTCTTGCCTTGAACTCATTTAGGACGCCGCGAGCCGTGTCCAGGGCTGGAGCGGCGCTCGATGTCCGTATGGGCGTTGTCTGCCGCCAATCGTGGTTGTTGCGCCCGCTGAGGATAAGGACCCGAATCGGCCTGGCTCCATCAGCGGCACCGGCGCGGTCAAAGCAAAGCAACAGGACAGCCATCGCCGCCAGAATGAATGCAGCCAACGATTTAGTCGTCATAAGCTACGCCCCATTTGCCGTTATCGGTGGGCTGTTTCGCCGAGGGCCTGTTGCTCTGTTGAAAACCTTGTAAATTGTCATTTCGAGCGAGCCGAGACACGGAGCAAAGCGCAGAGCCCCGAAGGGAAATCTGTTTTTTAATAGATTCCTCGACTTCGGCCCCAAGGGCCTCCGCTCGGAATGACCTAACCTTGAACTTTTCAACAGAGCAAGGGCCTATTTTAGTCTGCCTGCGGACCATTGAATCGCCCGCGAGAGGAGCTTGCGGAAGTTCGGGTCCGCGTATGCTTTGCCGTCGTGGCCGAGCTGGATGCCGCACACCTTCGATCTGCCGTATTGCCTGACCCAGCCGACCGTCTTATCGCTTTCGGGGTGGTCAACGGTCAGCAGGACGTGATTATCCTTCTCGAAGCCGCAGTACTTGTAGCCTTCGTCGTGTATCTTGAAGTCTTCGATACCGCGAGTGATCGGGTGGGACTTGTCGGCTATCTTGATCTCCATATCGATGTCGTGCATGTACGTGCTGCCGCGGATTTCCTTGCCGTCTTCGACAGCGGGCTTGGTGTAGAATTTGCCGCCGCTGATTTTTCTGAATTCGGGCCAGCCCTGAAACGCGCCCATGCTGTGGTGCAGGCAGACCAGGCCGATGCCGCGGTCGAGCAGCTTTTTGAAGTTGTCCTGACGCTTCTGCGAGATGTTCTCGGTCATATTGTACATCACGATCACGTCGTAGTCCCAGTTGCCGATGTCCTCGAATATCTCGCTGTGGTCTTTGAGCTGGATCTCGGTCCACTTGACGTCCTTGAACGAGTCGAACATCTCAAAGAAGGGTTTTCGCTCGAAGTCGTGTCCGCCTGTCAAGACGGCGACTTTCAGCGGGCCGGCCGTTCGCGGCGGGAGAGGCTTTACCATAATGCTTCTGTAATAGACCACGCTGTTGGGGTCGTGGCCCTGCAGGGCGAACGTGCCGTGCGAGATCTTGCGCCCGGGGAACTGACTGTGGAGGAATCCCGGCGGCTCGGTCCAATCCACCGTGGTCTTGCCGTTGACTTTGATAACGACGTTGCTGCCCTGAACGATTATTTGCTCGGTGAACCATTCGCCGTCCTTGGCGGGCGAATTGTCCAGGACGTCTTCGACGGCGTAAAGCCCGCCGGTCTTCTTGCGGTCGCTGTGGGTATTGTTGACCTGGACCTCAAAGCCTTTTGCGGGCCAGTCTGTTTCCTGGTAGGCCGTGTGGAAGTATATGCCGGAGTTTGAGCCCTTCGTGGTCTTAATCTCGGCCTTGAACTCGAAATTCGTAAAATCGGCGTTCTGCACGGGTCCGACGTAAAAGAGGTGGCTTCGCTGCCCTTCGGTTACGAGCAGACCGTCTTTTACACTCCAGGTGCTCTTGTTCTCGCTGGCCTTCCAGCCGTTGAGCGTCCCGTCAAAGAGACTTATCCAGCCGTCTTTTTTGGCTATTTCGGTCTTTTGTTCCGCCGCCGGAGCAGCGATGCAGAGCACGCTCAGAACCAATACTGCGAAAAACAGTTTCTTAGTCATCTGATTCTTCTCCTTAATGGTCAGTTTGAGTATCTTCTTCTCTACTCCTACAGTTTCCACGGCGCCCGCATGGCGCGTTTGAGCCTGCGGTTGGCGGCGTCGTTGTCCAGGAATTGCTCTTTCTTCGGGTCCCACTTCAGCTTCTGCTCCAGGCGGATGGCGATGTCGCTTATCTGGCAGATTATGTCGCCCTGGACGGCGTCGTCGATGTTCGCGACCGGCTTTGACCTGGTCTTGACGCAATCGAGGAGGTTTCGCACGTGGTTGCCGCTTTCGGGCAGGCGGATGTCATTGGGGCCGAGCTCGGTCGCCAGCAGCTCCTTAGGATTTGCGTTGACGCCTGCGCGGTCAACGTGGACCCAGCCGTTGCTGCCTTCAAAGGCGGTGCCGTGACTGTCCGTTCTGCCGTAGCGGTCGCGCCATTCCTGCGGGCAGGGCCAGCCGGTGAAGTTCATCGTCAATCCGCTGTCGTATTTGAGGACAACGTTCCAGTTCATCGCCGTATCGCAAACGCCCTGGGTGGGCCAGGTCCCTTTGCCCTCGACCGTCAGGGGCGTGGTCACTAATTTTCCGCCGCCCCAGAATGCGATGTCAACGGGGTGGATGCCCCAGCCGGCGATAAAGCCCACGGCGTAATCGGAGATAAACCACCACAGCGCATTCGAGCAGCGGTCCTTGGTGTAAGGCGTGAACGGCGCGGGCCCCAGCCACATCTCGTAGTCGAGCCATTCCGGCGCCGGCACAGGCGCCGGGTCGCCGCCCTGGCTGCTGCCCGGAGACCATACGTTGATTGTGTGGAGCTTTCCGAGCCGACCGTTCAGCGCCAGCTCGCAGGCAAAACGGAAATTACGCTCGGAGCGCTGCTGAGTCCCGAATTGGAAGATTCTGCCGTGCCGGTGCACCGCGGCGCGGAGCGCCTGGTCCTGCTCAACGCTCAGGCCCATCGGTTTTTCGAGATAGACGTCCTTGCCCGACTGCACAGCCGCCAGGGCCGTCAGCACGTGCCAGTGGTCGCACGTTGCCGAGAGGATCACGTCGATGTCGTCACGCGCCGTCATTTCGCGGAAGTCCTTGTACGCCGTGCAGCCGGTGTCTTTGTAGTGGTCGTTCACAATCTTTTTGACCTCGTCGCGCCGGGTGCTCTTGACGTCGCAGATAGCCACCACCTGGGCGTCTTTCTGGCCCAGGAAGTTCTGCATAACGCCGGTGCCCTGGGGCCCGACGCCGACACAGCCGACGACGATTCGCTCGCTGGCTGCGACGCTCCCGGCGTTGCCAAGCGCAGACGACGATACTATGTATGGAAACCCAACTGCGCCCACAGCCGTGCCGGCAGCCCGCCTTATGAACTGCCGTCGATCAATTGTTCTATTTCTCATAACGGTACTCCTCAATTCGAATTGGGTAATTGCTGAAACTCTAATCAATCATCAATAGTCAATAATCAATAATCAGTTCAAAGCCGCCAGGGACTGCGCATCGGCCGGGACAACATCCGGTTGGCCTGCGCGTCGTTGGCAAATTGCTCCTTATCCGGGTCCCACCGCAGCTTGCGTCCCAGCCGCATCGCAATGTCACTGAGCTGGCAAAGCGTATCCGACCGGACCGCCGACTCGACCGGGGCGACCGTTCGGGCGCGGCTCTTTACACAGTCTAAGAAATTCTGCTGGTGATGGTTACTTACCGGCAGATGCACCTCATTAGGCGCAAGCGGCTTTTCGAGCAGCCAATCGGCGCTCGCGGCGGGTTTGCCGCCTAAGTGCTCTTCCTTGACGAACACCCAGCCGTCCGCGCCTTCAAACTTCACGCCCAGGGGATTTCTCTCGCCGTCGGTGAAGTTCATCACGACACCGTTCGCCCAGTGCAGATTGACGTCCCAGCCCGTCGCGCAGTCGCACAGGCCGTCGGTCGGAAATTCACCTGTTCCCTCCACTTCCACCGGCCCGGTCAGGTCGGTGCCGTTGCCCCACGTGGCGATGTCGATAGTATGGATGCCGCAGCCCGCGATGAAGCCAATCGCGTAATCGCTGATGTGAAACCAATGGCTGTTATTGACTCGATTGGCCGTATAGGGCGCCCAAGGGGCCGGCCCAAGCCAGAGGTCGTAGTCGATCCAGCCCGGGACAGGCATCGGCGGATAACTCTCCGCTGCGATGCTGTAGCGCGAGGCCACAATGATTTTCTTGATTTTGCCGATTCGCCCGCTGCGGACTATCTCGCACACAAAGCGCGAGTTGCGGCTCGAGCGCTCCTGCGTGCCGAACTGGAAGATGCGATTGTACCGATTGACCTCCCGGCGGAGCACCTGCCCCTGCTCGACGCTCATACCCAACGGCTTCTCGCAATAGACATCCTTGCCCGAGCGCACCGCCTCGAGGGCGTGCGGGACGTGCCAGTGGTCGTTCGATGCGATCACTGCCGCGTCAATATCGTCGCGGGCGCATAGCTCGCGGAAATCGAAGTATGATGCGCAGCCGGTCGTCTTGTAATAATCGTTGACCATCTTCTGGCCGTTGTCGCGGTTGGGCTTCTTGACATCGCAGACGGCTACGACCTGGGCGTCCTTTAGATTCAGGAAGTTGCTCAACAGTGAGCCGCCGCGCCCGCCCACGGCGATAGAGCCGATTGTTATCCGCTCGCTTGCCGCGATGTTACCGTCTTTACCCAGCGCCGACGCCGAGACCATATAAGGAAAACCAATCGTCCCCACAGCGATGCCCGTCGCCTTTTTCAGAAAGCCTCGACGCGACGTATTCTTGAGGTCCTTCATAGCCGGACTCCTTACTAACACCTCCTTATTTGCAAATAGTGCCCGCCGGGCAACACAACTCGGCCCATAAAGTCTAACCAAACCAACCCACCCCGTCAAACCAAAAACGCGGCACTGAATAATCGAGACTGCCCAAGCTGCTTGATACTTAACTCCTGATTCGAACACCAAATACCGATGGCGGGCTGGTAAGGGTGAAAGAATATATCGCAGGCCGGTGTAGATGTTGTTGTCGTTGACGAACCGGCCGAAGAAGGATGAGTATCCGGCCGGCGAGCGCCCCCGGCCGGAGTAAGGCGAGGCGGCAGGCCTGACGGTCTTGGCCTTGTCTATTTGTTTGTGCGCCAAGGCAGCAAGCTGCAACGCCCCATTTTCCCTTGACGTATTTGCTCTCGCGGTGGATATTACTCCAGGAACGAATCCAAGATAACTTTTTACAGCGGGAGTATTATGAATATGGCTGCATCTGTTTCAATCAGGCGGGTTTTCACGGCGATGGTGGGCGTAACGATTATGACAGTATCGCAATTCAGTTCGGCGGCGCGGGGCGAGGAGACGATCCGGCTCGGCGAGCTGGACCTGAGCAAGATGACGGCGGGCTGGGGCGAGCCGGTGGTCGATCTATCGATACAGAAAAACCCGCTGGCGATCGCAGGGCAGAAGTTTGATAAGGGCGTCGGCTCGCACGCCGACAGTGTGATGTATATCGACCTGGCGGGCGGCTCAAAGAGCTTCTCGGCGTACGTCGGCGTCGATGACGAGGTCGGCGGCGGAATCGGCAGCATCGAGTTCCGCGTCTATGGCGACGGCAAGCTGCTCTCGACCAGCGGGATAATGAAGGCGGGCCAGGCCGCCAAGAAACTGTATGTGGATGTCAGCAGCGTCAAGACGCTGGTGCTGATTGCCAATTCAGCCGGCGACGGCGTCGATTTCGACCACGCCGACTGGGCCGAAGCCAAGTTCGAGGTCACAGGCGCCAGGCCCAAGGCGGTTGATGCGCCTGTAATCAAGGAGGAAAAGGCGATCCTCACGCCAAGACCGGGGCCGGAGCCAAAGATCAACGGGCCGGGTGTCTATGGCTCTCGGCCGGGAAGCCCGTTTATCTACCGTATTCCCTGTACGGGAAATAGGCCGATGGAATTCGCAGCCGAGAAACTGCCCGCCGGCCTGAAGCTGGACACAGCGACCGGCATCATCACCGGGCAAGCGCCGAAGAAGCCCGGCCAGTACAAAGTGACGCTCACGGCGTCCAACGGCAACGGCAGGGCCAAGCGCATCTTCAAAATCGTCGTCGGCGATACGCTCGCCCTGACGCCGCCTATGGGCTGGAACCACTGGTACACCTGGTACAACCGCATAACCGCCGAGAAGATGCGGCAGGCGGCGGACGTGATGATCGATTCGGGGATGGCGGACTTAGGCTACCAGTACGTCAACATCGACGACTGCTGGATGATAAAGCCCGGCTCAAACGACCCGGAGCTCCAGGGCGAGAATCGCAAGCCGGATGGAACGATAAACACCAACGCGCGATTCGGCGATATGAAGGCGATGACCGACTACATTCACGCCAGTGGCCTCAAGGCCGGGCTTTACACCGGGCCGGGGCCGACGACCTGCGCCGGCTTTGTCGCCAGCTACCAGCACGAGCAGCAGGACGCCGAGACGTTCGCCGAGTGGGGATTCGATTTTCTCAAGTACGACTGGTGCTCATACGGGCAAATCGCAAAAGACAGCTCGCTCGACGAATTGAAAAAGCCCTACGTCCTTATGGGTGACATCCTCAAGAAGCTCGACCGCGATATCATTTTCAACCTCTGCCAGTATGGGATGGGCAGCGTCTGGGAGTGGGGCGGCGAGGTCGGCGGGCACTGCTGGCGGACGACCGGAGACCTCGGTCTGGAGCGCGGGACGAACCTGCCGGGTTTCTACCGCATCGGCCTGAGCAACGCGCAGCGCTGGCAATACGCAAAGCCCGGCCAATGGAACGACCCCGACTACATCCTGATCGGCTACGTCGGCGACGCGCACCGCATCGACGAGCCGCCCAAGCCGACAACCCTGACCCCGAATGAGCAGTACAGCTATATGTCGATGTGGTGCCTGATGGCCGCGCCGCTCTTCTACTCCGGCGATATGGCGATGCTCGACGAGTTCACGCTCAGTATCCTCTGCAACGCCGAGGTAATCGAGGTGGACCAGGATGTCTTGGGACGCCAGGCTCAGCCGATATTGCAGACCGAACAGGCGCTCATCCTCGCCAAGCCGATGGAGGATGGCTCATTGGCCGTCGGCCTTTTCAACCTCGAAGAGATAGCGGCCCCAATCACAGTCAACTGGGAGCAGCTCGGCATCAAAGGCAAACAGCGCATCCGAGACCTCTGGCGACAGAAAGACCTCGGCCTATTTGAAAACAACTACGAAACGCAAGTCCCGCGCCACGGCGTCGCTATGCTCCGCCTGTTCGCGGGAAAGTAGCGCTCCGTGACGGATATTTTGCGGCGTTGTCATTGCGAGCGCACAAAGCCTTTAGCCCTGAACGAAGTCGAAGGGGAAGCAATCTCCAACACCCCGCACGCCTGAGATTGCCACGGCCCGCGTTGCGGGCCTCGCAATGACAGAGAGCATCGAGTATCGAGAACCGCTTGGACGGTGGCGGCTCAAGTAAAAAAGGGCTGCCGGTAGGAACCGGCAACCCAAGCAAACCTCCATCCATGGAAAGTTGTGCACAGCCAAAAACGGCCTTGCCTCGCCGTCGATGATTCAACAAACCGGCAGCGCTGCAAAACCGCCTCTGTGGGAAAAGCCCAGAGACTCCCCATGTTCTTTTCGCCACACTTTCCAATCTCGCCATATTAACTTCACCCAGACCAAGATGTCAAGCAAACAGTCCGATAAAGGCAGGTTTTTTGCAGAATTTGGCGGGGATTTCGTTACAGATTGGCCAATCCCCCGCTTCAGACCTTAGATTCGCCGATAACCATTTGTGAATACAGAACTTGCAAACTCAGATGCCCTTGAGCCACCCAAAAGCCGGGTTTGGTGGGCGGTCTGCCCGGCGTATTCGCTGCGCTTGAGAAATCGGGACGGTAAACTGCTTCTGCGACTTCCATCGCACGCTCCTCCGCCAAAAACCTTCTACGGTTCCCTTTCATGGTCATTTCCCTTCAAAAATCGCACAGAGTAACAAAATACCAGGAAATGTCCAATTCCAACTGAGGCATTACAAGCGCAGTTGCGCAAAAAACTCCGAGGCCGATTTCATCCTATCGAGAAGCCTGCATTGTGCGCATTGACAAGCAGCGATAAGGCGAGATACAATCATGCCCGAGGAAGACAAAGCAGAGGTGCTTCACTCTGCGGTTTTCCAAATGTAAGGAGACTTTGATGGCGAAGAGCCAATTGTCCTACTCCGAGAAGCTGGCACTGCGCGAGCGCGTTAAAGAGTTGACTTGTCTCTACGGCATTGCGCAGATTGCAGGGCGTCCCGGCGTATCTCTGGAAGAAGTCCTCCAAAGCGTTGTTGAACTGCTGCCGTCTGCCTGGCAGCATCCTGAAATAGCCTCGGCCCGAATCACGTTGGGCGGCACTGCATACGAGACGGCGGGATTCCACGAGGCCGGTCAAAAACAGACTTCGGATATAGTTGTAGGCAACCGGCCAAGGGGGGCCGTCGAAATAGTGTACGCAGAGCAGAAGCCCGAAGTTGATGAGGGGCCGTTTCTCAAGGAAGAGCGGAATCTGATTGACGAGGTGTCCCGACAGATAGCGCTAATCATCGAGCGCCAACAGGCGGAAGAGGACAAATTGAACTTGCACGCTCAACTCCGCCACGCTGATCGACTGGCCACCATTGGAATGCTTGCGGCCGGAGTTGCACACGAGTTGAATGAACCCTTGGCAAATATTCTGGGCTTTGCGCAGCTGGCGAAAAAGTGCCCTGGAATTCCGACTCGGGTGGCGAAGGATATCGAGAAGATAGAAGCAGCCTCTTTGCAGGCACGCGAAATTATACGGAAGCTCCTGGTCTTCGCTCGACAGAGGCCGCCGAAGAAAGCCAGGGTGAACCTCAATCAAGTGGTTCAGGACAGTCTCTACTTGCTTGAGGCCCGCTGCGACAAGGAAGGTATTGAACTGGGTCAGGTATTGTGTCCTGACCTTCCTGAAATCACGGCCGATAGCGCTCAGTTGAGTCAGGTCGTGGTCAACCTGGTTGTCAACGCCCTGCAATCAATGTGTGGAGCGGGGAGGATCACGGTCCGAACACGATTTTGTGAGCAAAGTGTTCACCTGATTGTGGAGGACACCGGCGCCGGTATGAGCAAGGAGGTCATCGAGAAGATATTTGTTCCCTTCTTTACAACAAAAGATGTTGGTCAGGGGACCGGCCTGGGCCTGCCGGTGGCTCATGGCATTATCACTGCACATGACGGCTCAATTGAAGTTGAGAGCAAGGTTGGCTCCGGCACTCGTTTTGAAATTCGGCTGCCCATAGGAGAACCAGAGGACATGGAGGGAACCACTTGATATGTCATCTTCGCCGATGAAGAAACGCATTCTCATTGTTGACGACTCCGGAACTACGCTGGAGGTGCTGCAGCGAAATCTGACGGCGGCCGGATACCGGGTTTTTACGGCGCCGGGCGTAGCTGAGGCAGTCGAAATTCTCGAAGGGGCGGCGTTGGATCTGGTCATCACGGACCTCAAAATGCCGAAGGTTAGCGGTCTGGATTTGGTAAGGCACGTTCGAGAAAACTTCAAAGACACTGAAGTGATGATGATCACGGGTTATCCATCGATCGAAGGGGCCGTCAACGCGATCAAGACCGGTGCCGAAGAGTTTCTTGCCAAGCCTTTCACTGATGAGGAGCTTTTCTCCGCCGTTCAGCGTGCTCTCGATAAACTCAAGCTCCGAAGGTCTGGACACATGACTCCGGGCCATGTGGTTCCCGCGCACAAGGGTTTCATCGGGGACTCAAAAGCAATGCAGGAGGTTTTTGTCGCGATAGATAGGGCTGCGTCCACCTCGGCTACCGTGCTGATAACTGGTGAAAGTGGTACAGGCAAAGAGCTTGCAGCGCGAGCCATCCACTACGGCGGTCCCCGGTCTTCGGCGCCTTTTGTACCCGTGAACTGCGGCGGAATCCCCGAAGCATTGCTTGAGAGCGAGTTGTTTGGACATGTGAAGGGAGCCTTCACCGGAGCAGACGAATCCCGGGCCGGCTTCTTTCATGCCGCGGATGGCGGCACCATTTTTCTTGACGAGGTCAGCGATATGAGCCTGGCCATGCAAGTCAAGCTCCTCCGGGTGCTGCAGGATAAGGAAGTCTGTATGGTTGGGTCGAGCCGATCTCGAAAAGTGGACGTAAGAATTCTGGCCGCGACCAACAGAGACCTACAGGGTCTGGTGAGAAAGGGACTCTTCCGCGAAGATCTATTCTATCGCCTCAATGTCATTACCATATTCATACCGCCTCTTAGGGAAAGGGGCGACGATATATTGTTATTGGCCCGTCACCTCGTGACTAAGTTTGCAGCCGAACCAGGCCAATCGCCTCTCCGTTTTTCCGACAAGGCTCTGCAAAGCCTGAGGAGTTACAATTGGCCGGGTAACGTCAGAGAGCTTGAGAACGTAATTCAGCACCTGGTGGTAATGACTGACGGCGATGTTATCGAGGTTCCTGACTTGCCTGCTCTTATGCGTTTCTCAGCCCTGCGAGAACTGGGACTGAAGCGAACTCTGGCGGAAGTGGAGGCCGAATATATTGGCAATGTCCTATCAAGTGTGGACGGCAATAAGACCCTCGCGGCACAGATTCTCGGTATAAATCGCAAGACGCTTAGGGAGAAGCTCAGGAAAACAGAGAAGCCTTCCACCTAAGGCCTGGAGTGCCGAGCAAATTTCTCCCGCTGGTTCAAAATGCCCCGCCGGTTTCTCCTGCCCTGCTTAGACGCGGCAACACCCTGCTAAAATTCAAAGAAAAGACTTTTTCGCGGGAACTCTTCATTTTCTCCCAATCAGGCGCGTCATTTTCTTCTTGCATCCGGCGCCAGGACGCATGGAGACATCTGTTCTTCTGCGTTGCGCAACGGCTGGCATGGTTTTTGCATGTATGTGGGCCATAGCAAAAAGGCAGACTTTAAGGAATAGGCTATGGCAGGCAATACTATGTATCCCCGCTTATGCTCCACGTGCAGGCATGCTTCGACTTGTACTCTTCCAAGGGACACTCAAAGACCATCGTTTTATTGCGAAGAATTTGAGATTGAGAGTATCCCTGCCAAGAGGAAAGCCGGAGAGGACCACCCGCAGCCGACCGCATCTTTTGTTACGGCCGAAGAGTCAGGCAGCTTGATCGGGCTGTGCCGCGACTGTGAAAACCACCAAACGTGTGCCTTTCCAAGACCCGAAGGTGGTGTCTGGCATTGTGAGGAGTACCAGTGAAATGAAACAAGAAGCCTTTGTCTCAAGCAGCGACCACGTCGAAGGATACCAAGACGTGGATGTGACGAACATCGTGAGAATCCTTGAGAAACACAATGAAGACAGGGGTGCGCTTATTGCCATCCTCGAAGAAATCCAGCGGGAATATGGCTATCTTCCTGAAGAGGCGCTTAGAATAGTGAGCGATAGAAGCCGTCGCTCTCTGGTTGACGTATATGGCGTCGCCACGTTCTACCGCTCCTTCAGCCTAAAACCGAGGGGCAAGCACCTTGTCTGTGCGTGCATCGGGACGGCTTGTCACGTGCGGGGCGCGCCCAGGATTGTGGAAGAGCTGGAACGACAGCTCGGCATCCAAGCTGGTCAGACAACCGCGGACAAGCAGTTTACGCTGGAGACGGTAAATTGCCTGGGTGCGTGCGCCCTGGGTCCGGTTGTGGTTATCGACGGCCACTATTTTTCAAAGGTGAGAAAGTCGAGGATTAGTCAACTGTTGGACGAGGCCAGCAAGGGATTCGACAGCACCGAGATAGGCAAGGACAAACGCATTTTCCCGATTAGTGTAAGTTGTCCCCACTGCAACCGTAGCCTTATGGACGAGACTTTTGCCATCGATGGCTATCCATCGATAAAGGTGAATATTTCCTATAACCACGAAGAAGGTTGGCTCAGGCTTTCCTGTCTGTATGGGAGTCATAATATTTCAACGGAATTGGACATCCCAGGCAATACCGTGGTGACGTTCCATTGTCCACACTGTCGGGTGGAAATACCGTGTACGTCTGACTGTTCTGTGTGCAGGGCGCCAATGGCGCCAATGCTCGTCCACGGCGGCGGTATAGTGAAGATATGTTCGCGCCGCGGATGTAAGAACCATACGTTGGATGTGGTTTGACGCACATTAAGTTGGGAACTCTTCTTGGTGAAATGATTTGTACGAGGTGGCAGCGTGCTAAGATTATCTTCCATAGACGAACTGAGAGAACTGCACAGCGTGCTTTTTGACGCTATCGACAAGAACAAACCTCGTATAGTAGTCTGCGCAGGTACGGCCTGCCAGGCGAGCGGCTCGAACGGCGTCATTAGAGTTGTGAAGCGACATATTATTGAAAAGGGCTTGGTAGGCAAGGTTGCGCTTCGGATCACAGGATGCCACGGTTTTTGCGAGATGGGCCCTTTTATTCTTACCGAGCCGCAACAGGCATTCTACACCCAGGTGAGTCTTGATGATATTCCGCGGATAATTGAGGCTTTGCTTTCGCATGAGTACGTAGAGGAGTTGCTCTATAAAGATCCAACAACCGGCCAGAAGTACTATAAGCGCGACGATATTCCGTTCTTCAAGAATCAGCAGCGCAGTATTCTGAGCCTCAATCAGAAGATAGACCCCATTCGGATTTACGACTATATTTCTCAAGGCGGCTACAGCGCTCTCGAATCCGTGTTATCAAAACGAGACCCTCAATGGGTGGTGCAGGAGGTCAAGCGCTCTGGTTTGCGCGGCCGTGGGGGAGGCGGCTTTCCAACAGGTCTGAAATGGGAGCTGTTGGCCAGGCAGCCGAGCACTAACGGCAAGTTCCTTGTGTGCAACGCCGATGAAGGCGATCCGGGCGCCTACATGGACCGCAGTGTCCTTGAGGGCAACCCACACAGCATCATCGAGGGAATGGTCATAGGCGCCTATGGAACCGGCGCGTCCGAAGGGATAGTCTATGTTCGCAATGAATATCCAGTTGCTGTCAAGCATCTGAACATCGCGCTGGACCAGGCACACCAGTTGGGACTTCTGGGCGAGAATATTCTCGAAACCGGTTTCTCTTTTGATATCAAGATGGTACAAGGAGCCGGAGCGTTTGTCTGCGGTGAAGAGACCGCCCTGATACGCTCGATCGAAGGGAAGATGGGAGAGCCACGACAGCGCCCGCCCTTCCCCGTGCAGAAAGGCATCGACGGCAAGCCAACAGCAATCAACAATGTCGAGACCTGGGCCAATATCCCCCTGATTTTCAGGCTTGGCGCGGAGGAGTTCGCAAAGATCGGCGCCAAGAATAATTCCGGCACGAAGATATTCAGTCTGGTCGGCAAGGTCAAGAACACAGGCCTGGTCGAGGTGCCGATGGGCATAACCATCAAGGAAATCGTCTATGACATCGGCGGCGGCCCGGTGGGCAAGGCGAGGATAAAGTCTGTCCAAACAGGTGGGCCATCCGGGGGCTGCATTCCGGCCGACATGTTCGATTTGCGAGTCGATTACGACAGCCTGACCCAGGCCGGCTCAATCATGGGCTCAGGCGGCATGATTGTTATGGATGACAACACCTGCATGGTGGACATCGCCAAGTATTTCATGAACTTCCTGAAGGATGAGTCGTGCGGCAAATGCTTTACCTGCCGAAAGGGCACCCAGCGAATGCATGAGATTCTCGAAGATGTCTCAAAAGGCAGGGCCACGCTTGAGCACTTGGACCTTTTGAAAGAATTGGCGGAGGTGGTGAAGGACACAACGATGTGCGGTCTCGGGCAGACTGCGTCCAATCCCGTTCTCAGCACCCTCCGTTACTTCCGCCACGAGTATGAGCGGCATGTAATTGATAAAAAATGCGACGCCTTCGTTTGTAAAGACTTGGTGGGTGCTCCATGCCAGGCCGCTTGTCCCCTGGGCACCGAGGTCTGGCGCTATGTTGCTTTGATCGAAAAGGGCGAGTACATAGAGGCCTACAAAGTCATCAGGGATGCTAACCCATTCCCGTCGGTATGTGCCCGCGTTTGCGATCGAAAATGTGAAACCAGGTGCAACCATGCCGTCAGCGGCGGCGAAGCCGTCGCCGTTAGGTCTCTTAAGAGGTTTGTTACGGACCGTGTTGACCCGGCGCTCTACAAACCGTTGAGAACCCACACAAGCATCGCCGGTAGCAGAGTGGCGGTTGTGGGGGCGGGCCCCGCCGGGCTTGCCGCTGCCCATTACCTTTCTCTGTTCGGCTACAAGGTGGCGCTCATCGAGTCGGAAAATGAACCGGGGGGGATGCTTGTCAGTTGCATCCCTTCCTATCGCCTGCCGCGGGATGTGTTGCGCAAGGAGATAGAATCTTTGCTCGACGACAACATTACCCTCAGGTGTGGAACATCGCTGGGCCGTGACATTACCATCGACGAGCTTTTCAAGGATAGTTTCAAGGCCGTATTCCTGGCAATTGGGGCGGACAAGAGCTGGCGTTTGGGGCTTGAAGGAGAAGATGTCAAGGGTGTGTATCCCTCCATGCAATTCCTTAAAGCATTCAATTTGAGGGGCGAGGAGTTGGCCCAAGGACACGTCGGCATCGTCGGCGGGGGAAACTCCGCGGTGGACGCGGCGAGAGTGGCGATTCGCCAAAAGGCAGTTGAGAGCGTAACGCTGCTGTACCGCCGCACATCTCGGGAGATGCCTGCTTACGCCGAAGAAGTTGAAGCGGCAATGGAGGAAGGAATAATACTCGAAACATTAGTCTCACCCGTAAGAATACGTTACGTTGAAGCGGCCAAGGCTGAAGGTGTAAGAGTTGAGACTTTCGTCTCACCCATAAAGATAGATGCCAAGCGCGGTCACTTGGCCGATATCAGATGTATCAGGAACAAACTTGGCGAGATAGACTCAAGTGGACGGCGCAAACCGGTTCCTATTCCCGGCACCGAGTTCACTATACCGTTAGACACGCTGATAGTAGCCATTGGTGAACGTCCGGACAGCGATTGCCTCACCCCGATGGGGCTGGAAGTTACAAAGAGCGGCGCACTTCGCGTCGATGCCCAGACCCTTGGCGCCAATCGGCCGGGTGTATTTGCCGGTGGAGATTTGGTCACCGGCCCGAATACGGTCGTTGACGCTATCGCGGCCGGTAAGAAGGCGGCAGCAGTCATAGACCGCTACCTTCGCGGCAAAGAGCTCAGGGAGCCTCCGGAGGTAAAACTGCCAAGATTCTTCGTGGAGCCCGCCGCCATCAGCGATGAGGAGTCTGAGGAGGCAGCGAGAGTTGAGCCGGCTACTCTGCCCGTCGAATCAAGGAGGAAAAACTTCGCAGAAGTGGAGATGGCATTTTCCGTGGAAGCAGCGACACGCGAGGCCCGCAGGTGCCTGAGGTGCGACCTGGAATTCACCCGGCATCAACAGAATGGAGAAGCCGAATGTGCCGCCGTTGAGGAGAAATCAGCATGATTACCTTGAGAATAAACGGTTTGGATGTTTCGGTTGAAAGAGGCGCTACCCTGCTGGAAGCCGCGAGCTTCTTGGGCTTTCCGATTCCCACCCTCTGTCATATAGACGGACTGTCGCCCTATGGGGCGTGCCGGCTGTGCGTTGTTGAGATCGGAGAGGAGCCGAAAGCAAAGTTGGTTTCCTCGTGCACTTACCCGGCAGAGGAAGGGCTCAAGGTGCGCACCGCATCGGCCAGAGTGCTAAGGGCGCGAAGGATGATTCTGGAACTCTTGCTCGCATCGTGTCCCCAGTCCAAGACAATTCAGGACCTCGCTTCTGCACACGGTATTCGTCGGCAGCGCTTCAAGCAGGAGTATGAGGACTGCATTCTTTGCGGTCTATGCGTTCGGATGTGTGAGGAGCAAATGATGGCCAAGGCCATCGGCTTTCGCAACCGCGGCGAAAAGAGAGAAATCGGCGCGCCGTTTGATGTTAAGTCGGATGTCTGTCGGCTCTGCGGCGGCTGCATCTACGTATGCCCCGCCTGCCAGCTCCGGTGCACATACACCGAACCGGAAAAGGCAATCTGTGGCGGCTGTGCAAACCTGACGCCGCCTTGCCTGGAAAAGGAACAGTTTGACGATATGATGTGCTACATGGACCCCTGTGTAGCCTGCGAGATTGACAAGAGAATCGACAAGAGATAGTAACACTAAAGGAGACAAATACAATGTCAGTGACCTTATCGAAGGTGAATGCCTCGGCCGCCACTCTCACGAAGAACCGGACCGTTGATTCGGTCGTGCCGGCCTCGGGTATGTGCGTGACGTGCGTGGACGGCTGCATCGGGATGTGCGAAATTGGCAAGTCTGCTTATCGCGGCCACGAGGTCCTTTACCCCCAGCCGTTCGGGGTGGTGACGACCGCCGCGGAAAAAACCTATCCCATCGATTATTCCCACTTCAACATCATGGGGACCGCCGTCGGTGCACATGGCATTGAAGCCGACAGTGACAAGGCCATCTTTCCCGCCGTTAATTTGGAGGTGGCTTTTGGCCATGATAATGGGATAAAGTTTCGCTACCCGTGGTGCATACCTGGTATCGGCTCGACGAACATCGCCAAGAACAACTGGGAAGGTTTGGCTATTGGCTCGGCCTTGGCGGGAACGGGCCTGACCATTGGCGAGAACGTTGTCGGCATGGATTCCGAGGCCGTAATCAAGAATGGCAGGGTAGTGGACACGGTTGACCTTAAAAGGCGAGTGAAACTCTATAAAGACCGCCAGCGCGACGGCTACGGCGCAATCACTGTCCAAGCCAACATCGAGGATACCCGCCTGGGCGCCCAGGAATACGCAATCGAGAAACTCGGTGTCGAATGTGTGGAGCTAAAATGGGGCCAGGGCGCGAAGGACATCGGCGGTGAAGTGAAAATCAGGGACCTCCAAAAAGCCCGGCTGCTTTATGAACGCGGCTACATCGTCCTTCCAGACCCCACCGATCCGCATGTCATCAGGGCTTTTGAGCGGGGCGCATTCAAGGAGTTTGAGCGGCACTCCCGGGTGGGGATGGTCACCGAGGAATCTTTCGCCGAAAGAGTGGAAGAATTGCGAAGTGCCGGGGCCAAATATGTGTTTCTGAAAACCGGTGCTTACCGGCCGGCTGATCTTGCAAGAGCCGTTTTGTTTTCCTCCCGTTACAAGATTGACCTGCTGACAGTGGACGGGGCGGGCGGCGGCACGGGAATGAGCCCCTGGCGCATGATGAACGAATGGGGGGTTCCTCCCGTTTATCTGCACTCGCTTCTGTATCAGTACGCCAAGCGTTTTGCCGACAAAGGTGAGCATTTGCCGGCGTTGGCCGTGGCCGGCGGATTCGCCTTCGAGGACCAAATCTTCAAGGGACTTGCCTTGGGTGCGCCCTTTGTCAAGCTGGTTGGTATGGCTCGAGCTCCCATTGCCGCGGCGATGGTCGGCAAGACGATAGGACGCACGATGGACGAGAACCAGATTCCCGTGTACATCGAACGGTTCGGAAATTCGAAGGATGAAATCTTCGTTACCGCGAGCGCCTTGCGGCAAGAACTCGGTGACGAGGAATTTGAAAAGCTCCCCACGGGAGCACTGGGACTATACACTTATTATGAGCGTCTTGCACAAGGCTTGCGCCAGTTGATGGCGGGCAGCCGAAAGTTTGCCATGGAACATATAGCACGAGATGATATAGCGGCCTTGACACGGGAGGCTGCACAAGTCAGCGCAATTCAGTATGTAATGGAAGTGGACCAAGGAAAAGTCGAGAGAATATTCAGCAGTTAAAATCGAACCGTCCACCAGTACAAACCGGCCGGCGTGCCGGCGCGGCGGTATGGGGTTTCAGAGAACACGCTGTATCGCCGGCGTGATGAGTTCATCTTGAACTGCGGGCCAGGACACAGGCCCGTCAATCCGGACTTATCTCGGGAAGCTCAACCTGGCCGCTCTGCCGCCATTCCTCGAATCGCTGCCGGCCTCGTTGGTCCTGCCGGCCTGGAACAACCAGTGCGCGTGAAAGTCGCCTCGAATGGCCCGTTTCGGCACGTGCCTGGTTCTTGGCTAAGCTGTAGTAAATACTTGTCAATACTGATTTAACGTCAATTTCCACGAAACAAGGAAACGATGAATCTTTGACTATTTGATAACACGTCTTCTCTCGCCGCACGGCGATTTTGAGGCGACGAAGCGGTTGAAATAGTCTATAGGATCGACAGCCTCCCTTTTGTTCAAGCCCCTAAAGGGGGCGTTTTGCAGGATTGTTTGAGGCGTGAGTACGCCAGTTTTCGTCAAAAAAACAATTGCATAACGCCGACGATTACGGTATAATACCAGGGGTTAGGAATGTTTTTGAAAGCCGAAAGCCGTAGGCAACGACGTTATCGGCCTATGGGAGGTAATTGATCATGGCTGGTATGTTTTATTCGCTGCAGGAAGCCGCCGAGAGGCTGAACAAGACAGAAGGTGAATTGAGAGATATGGTGAAGGCCGGCAGGCTGCGCGAGTTTCGCGACGGGCCGAACCTGCTGTTCAAGGTCGATGAGGTTGAAGCTCTCGTGGTGGATGAGGGTGTGCCAATCAGAGTAGAGGGGCTTGAACCTGAAGGTCTTCCGGAGCTTGAGATGCTGGAGGCCGAGGCGCCGGAACCGGAGGCGTTTGAGCCGACAGCGGGGGAGGATGAGATTCCTTTGGAGCTGGAGACGCCGCAGGAGTTTGAACCGTCGGAAGCCGACTTCGACATTCCCGACGCGCAGGGGCCGCAGGCGGAGACGCCGGAGCTTGAAATACCGGAATTGGACCTGCCTGAACTTGAGCCGCCGATGCCGTTGGAGCCTCAAGCCGGCACGAGCGAGATTCTATTGGCGCCGGAGACAGGCGCACCGCTTCCGCCGAGCGAGCTGACTAATGCCGATACCGCTATTACCGGCGAGGGAGTCAGTGTCCTTGGCGAAACAGACAAGGATTACGAAGTAACGGACGACACCCTCGGCGAGACGATAGGCACGCTGGGACTCGGCGCCACAGGCACAAGAGGTGGGACAGGTGGGGCAGGCACGACCGGCGGGACAGGCACAACGCCTGAAGCATCTCTCGAAGAAATCGAAGGGGATGTGAACCTGGACAGCTTCGGCAGTGGTTCGGGTCTTCTGGACCTGTCGCTTCAAGCCGACGATACTTCACTTGGCGGGATTCTTGATGAGATATATACCGCCGAGGAGGAAGCCGTCGAGCCGGCCGAGGCCGGCACGGTGGAGGACGTTGCTGCCGAGGCCGAGCAAATGGTTTCGGAAGATGAGCTTGTCGCCCCTCAGGCCGGTCTGGAGATGGCGGGATTTGCCCAGGCGCGTTTTGAGCCGGCGCCGGACAAGGCAAGCAATATCCTCGGGGCGCTGCTGTTTTTACCGCTGTTGGTCGTCTTCTATACGGCGGCGGTGGCTGTCAGCGGTTTAAGAGGAGTTGTGCCCTCCCTGCTGACTGGAATACAGGGCTTCTTCTGGTACATTATGGGTGGGCTGATGGTGGCGGCACTCGTGGTAAGCGGCGTGGCCTTTATGGGTGACCGGGAAACGACACCAAGGGTCAAGAAATCCAAAGAAGTGAAAAAGCCCCCAAAAGCCAAGAAACCCAAAAATGCAAAGAAGGGGAAAAAGGGAGAATAGCCCCCCGCGGGGGATTTGTCAGACACTAATCGGGTGTTTTTTCTTCATCGTCGCCGTCAGGTCCGGTCCGGCGGGTTTGCTGTTGCTGCAATATCGACGGCTCAGTTTGCGCCGACAACTCGGCAATAGGAATGGGAGTGTGCTGCTGCGTGGCGTCAAGCGAAACCGAAGGTTTGCTTTCGGGTGGCAATTCGGAGATCGGTATGGGCGGTTCCTGCGAGCGGTCTGTTTCAGCGACAGCAAGGATCGCATTCTGTACGGCCTGCTCGGCAGGCTCGTCCGTCAAAGCCCGCAGGTATATGGAAGACTCAGAGGCCGGCTGTTCGGCCCAGACAAGCTTTGCCCGAATCAATTCCAAAAGTGCAAGGAATAGGCCGACCATCACGAGCCGACCCGTCCCAAACTCGAAGATTCGCTCGAAAGTCATCTGCCCTTCACTCTGAAGACGGTGCAGGATCTCTATCTGGTACAGGTCTATGGGCGTATCGTCCGTGATGTGGCGTATGTCCAATTCCGCGCCGGTGGCCTTGCACACAGAGTCAAAGGCATCGAGCAGGTCCCAGATGCTGATTTGCTCGATGTCCATCTCCGGCTCGGTCCGGCCGCTCAATCGGTCGATAATGCTGTCCGGACGAGCGAATCGCTGCTTCTGCTCGTCTGCTGCGGCACTGAGCAGATTGGCGGCATCCTTGAACTTCTTGTATTCGAGCAACTGGCGGATAAGCTCCGTTCGCGGGTCGTAAAGGTCTTCTTCCTGGAGCGATTCCGGCTCAGCTTTGGGCAGCAGCATCGCCGATTTTATCTGCATCAGCGTGGCGGCCATTACAAGGAAATCCCCTGCGAGGTCGATGTCGAGGGTTTTGAGCATTTCGATGTACCGGATGTACTGGTCGGTTATCCTGGCGATGGGGATGTCGTATATATCGACCTCCTCCTTGCGGACCAGATATAACAATAAATCCAGGGGCCCGGCGAATATATCAAGATTTACACGATAGTCGGCCAATCACTGCTCCTGTTGTCCTTTCGATTCCAAGATTTCCCGTGCTCGCTGCGCCTGATTCTCGAATGTCTGCAGCTCAAGGTCTATCAGACCAGGCACTCTGGCATACACATTTGCCACGTTCTGGCCCGTCACGACCGATTTGATGCCGAAATCATCGAGCAACTGTTTCGCCAGGTCGGCTTCGATGTAATCGTCAAACTTGGCAACTGTAACAAGCTTCTCTTCCATCATCAGGCTCCCAGCCCCATAGCCTTTCGCACCCGGGCAAGAGTCACTTCGGCGACGGCCTTCGCCCGCTCGGCGCCATCGTTCAAGACCCTCTTTACGTAGTCGATATTGCCTTCGAGCTCGGTCCTTCTCTGCCGAAACGGCTTGAAGTAGTCTATCATCAGCTCTGCGAGGCGTTTCTTGGCATCGCCGTAGCCCATCCCCCCGTTTCGATACCTTTTTTCCCACTCGCCCAATTCCTCCGGCGACGCCACGAGCTTCAAGAGTGCAAATACGTTGCATCTGTCGGGGTCTTTCGGTGCTTCAACGGGCGTGGAGTCGGTAACAATCTTCATAATCTTGTTTTTGACGCCGGCCTCCGGTTCAAATATCTCGATGCTATTTCCATAGCTCTTGCTCATTTTTTGGCCATCCAGGCCGGGTACGACGGCCACGGATTCGATTATGTGCTCCTTGGGCAGCGTGAGTATCTCGCCATAGTTGTTGTTGAAGCGGATAGCGATGTCGCGGGTTACTTCTATATGCTGCTTCTGGTCCGCGCCGACGGGGACCAGGTTGCTGTTGAAAATGAGTATGTCGGCGGCCTGGAGGACGGGATACGCAAACAAGCCGTGATTCGGGCTGAGACCCTGGGCGACTTTATCTTTGTAGCTTGTGCACCTTTGCAGGAGGCCCATCGGCGTTATGCAGGAAAGCAGCCAAGTCAGCTCGGCAACCTCGGGCACGTCGGATTGCCGCCAGAACACGGTTTTTTGTGTATCAAGCCCCAGCGCGATGTAATCTGTCGCAAGGTCAAGGATGTTCTGGGCCAGGTCGGCAGGGGTGGGGTTGCTCGTCAGGGCGTGGTAGTCGGCGATGAAGTAGAAGCAGTCGTGCTCGGCCTGAAGCTCAAGCTGCTGGCGCATCGCCCCGAAGAAGTTGCCTATATGAAGCCTGCCGGACGGCTGGATACCCGAAAGAACTCTCAAATTGACCTCCATAGAAAAGAACCAAAATGAGTTCTGCAAAATTGCAGGTTAGACCTATATTGTTGAAGAAAATCTCTTTT
>CAYGZM010000012.1:0-44210 GCA_964354365.1 uncultured Pirellulales bacterium | reverse complement strand
ACAACTCAAAATGCACCCAAATCCAAAGGCCCGCCACCCCCGTGAAATATGCGGGCTAAGTGTACACACCCACCGACTATTTCGCCAAGCGCTAAAGTGAACCGTTTTGCCCCCGATGCGGATATTTCGTCCCGGGCTGACAACATTAGCGGCATCAATTGAATTGCGGGCATTGATTGAGTCCGGCGAAATCAAAGAAGTGAATCAGCCCGGCCCGCGGCGGCGGGTCGCTGATCTTACCTGATTCGGCTGCCCGGGAAGGCCCGGTATGCATCATTCGGCGGCGAGAAGCCACTCCTCGACAAAGATCGCCAGGTCGCCGGGGCCGACACGTCGGCTGTGGTCCAGGTCAATCCCGGCACACCAGCTTGGTGCCGAGCACGGCTGGCCCCAGAAAGCGGCGAGCTGCGCCCAGTCGAGGAAATCGACCTTCGTATCGCTGTTGAAGTCACATCTGCAGGCGACTAACTCCAGCGCGTCGGCCAGAACATCCCGCGAGGCATCACCACATTCGGGCGTCACAATCACGTTCCACGCGCCCGGTTCAGCGCCTGCAAGGTCGGCCTGACAGGTAATCGTCGTCTCGTCCGCGACCACAACGCCGGCGGCGTCAATCTTCGTGACATTGTCCCGAAATACAACCAGCTCGGCGTCAACGTTGATCAATCGCGGGTCGCCGCCGGTGGAGTTAGTCTGGAAGAATTCAATCTCCTCTCCCCCGAGATTCTCGAAGAAATCGAGCACCAGGAAGTAGTAGCCCGCGGCCGGGAAGTCGAAGGTCATCGTGCCGGCGGTCCGGTTCTGCGTGCAATCAGTCGTGGCCGGCCCCCGGGCGTTCGCGTATTCCCCGACGAGCTGGCCGTCAATAGAGAGCACAAAGCCGTCGTCACTGTTGACGCCAAAGTACCGGACTCCGGGCGACGGGGCGTGGATGTATCCGGTGAATCGCACGGCGAAATTTCCCGGCGCGCCTGAGTTGAACGGCGGCGCGAACGCCGTACTGGGGGAGAACACGCCTTCGTCGCCTGTGGTGATCAGATTGATAACGGGATGGACAGCGTACACCGGGTCGCCGATCCCACCTTCGGGGTTGTCCAGAAGCAATGTCGCCGCATCAATCTGGTCGAAGGACTGGCTGTTCTGGACGTACAGGGCGTCAAAGCCGATCTCTTCCGAGGCGTTGGTCAGGGCAACCGAAGTGGCCGATCCCGGCTCAAAGCCGCTTCCCCGGATTGTCAGATGTGCCGTGCCGGTATTACACACCGGATTCGGCGTTACCGAGGCAATCGTATAGCTTGCGACACGGGTCACCGTGATGGAATCCATCGCCCCCGGCATGGGATCTCCGGAGCTGTCCAGCCCTTGAAGGTTGAGCAGATTCGATCCCATCGAAATCGGGACATCCACTTCGAAGGTGTTGTTGCCCACGAATTCCACAGGCAAAGGCGTACCGTTGACCGAAACCCCCACCACGTACAGCGGCGCCAGGCCCCTGACGGAGACCGTCGAAGCCGATGTGCAAAAGTCTTCGCCGCCGTTGGTCGTGATCTCGAAGACCAGCGACGGGATCTGCGAAAGGATAAAAGCCCTGCGGTCACGGACAAATGCCTTGATTCTGTCCCGCGTGCCGGCGTCGCCGCCGTCGGCTATCAGGGCGTTGGCGGCATCATCCAGAAACAGGTCAAAGGCCGTCGGCGGGTCCGCTGTTCCGTACGATGTCTGCCATGGGCCGTTCACAAGCACGGCGAACGCCTGCATGTACATCTGCCGGTATCTGGGGTAGTTCAAAAACTGATAGACCTCCGGGAACTGGCCGCCTATGTCGAACAGGCCCGTGGTGGCCCCATGACCCGAACCGAGCGTGAAATCTATGTCCCAGGGCAGGAGATACCACTTGTCCTCCGGCAGCGCGTAGTAGAAGTAATTGTTCTTGCTGCGGTTGTAACCGTAGCTGTCCCAGTCGCCGCAAGCGTGGCGAATCGCCAGAACCGCCGCGAAATGCGCCGGGTGGATGACCGACTCGATGGCCGCCTCATACCCGGGGCTGCTTGACGGTGTGTTCATCGCAACGGCAAGATCAAAGAAGTGGTCCCAGTTATCCTGCTCGCGGTGCGAGCGCTTCTCAAATTTCCACCGATAGGTCTCCTTGAGCAGCGGGTGCGCTGAGTCGTACTTCAGGCCCTCATCGAGGTTCGAGAAACCCGTGCCGTCGGCCGTGTACTCGAAATAGTCATCGATTTTATGAATGTAGCCGTCGTTGTCGGCGGGAAACCACATGCCCATGTACTCGCCTTCGATATTCTGGACGTCCTCGTAGTTGTGATAGGTGTTGCCGTTGAGGACCGGACGAACGTACTCCTGCATCGAGTACTGCAGGCCCATTTGCCGATAGAACCAGTACGACGCGCGTTCCTGGAGCGGACCGCGGCCGCCGCCTTCAGTGTTGTCGAGATTGATCTCCTCGCGGTTACGGAATTTCTGGTCCGGATTGAAGACGAGCCGATAGCCATAGTTCCCGCGAGGATCGCGACCCGAGCCGCTCCGAATAAACGGGCTGCCGCGGAACCGGATTCTGGCATTGTAGGATACGTCGGCGTCGTCAAAGACGAAGGTGCAGTCCATCAGCTCATTGGAGAGAGCCGGACGTGACGTCATCGTGGTTACCACGGCATTCGACATCCAGACACGGTAGGTCGCGAACGGACTGGTCACGATTGCGTCGCCAATACGAACCAGGCAGGTCCGGTCGGGTACATCGGCTGAGGGTTCCAGCATCGTTGGGAACCGCGTCGATGCCGAGCCGTCGGATGCCGTGATGTAGAACGCCCGCATCGTGCCGCCGGGGGCGCCAGGTATTGTGGCCGTGAAGATGCCGTCGCCGGCGATCAGGTCGTCGCCTGAGTTGTTGTCCGCCATAGGCGCGCTGGTGAATGCGGTGGTCCCCTCGGACCGGTAGTAAAGCGTGACCGACCCGATGTTGTCGTTGTCGGCCACACGGGCGGTCACAACGATAGGCTCATTGCCCGCGGGCAGGACAGGTGTATGCCGGACTTCAAGGATGTCAGGCCCGCGGTTGGATACAAACGCCGTGTTCTGCCGGCCGGGCGTGCCCAGATTTACCGGCATATCGAGCTCAAACGAATTCGCCGGCCGCGGCGGCTGGACGGGCGAGTTTGATCGTGTCGTCCGCAGCAGCAGGTATCTGCTTCCCCGCAGCCATCGCGCCCAGAAGCGGAAAGTCACCGTGCCCCCGGTCACCGAGGTAATCGTCTGGTTGATGCGATTGGCCCCCGGATCGCCGTGCCCGGTCGCAATCAGGTGCAGCGATTGAGACCCGGAATGGCGGTCTTCAGTGGTCACGAACGAGCGAACATGATTACCGAGAATTCGCCAGCCGGTCTCGCCGCTCTCGAAGCCGACGTTGCTGAGGCGGTTGGTGCTGTTGATTACCAGCTCGATGTCATCGAGAAGGACCTCGCCGCTGTTGACCAGCATAAGGTCGAAGATCGTAACCTGATCGTGAGTGTATTTGGAATCAGTGCTGTTGACGGTGAACGAGTATTGCTTCCACGCGCTCTTACTGTTCTCATCGCTGTCGGCCCAGGCATCGGGCGCGTCGTTGTTGCTGCGCGGGTCGCGCAGCTCCAGGCTTGCGCCCAGGCCGTCGGCCCAGCTCGGCCATCTGCCTCCGTCGTAATACGTCACCTCATCGACGGTAATCATATTTACATCGTGCGTTTCCGGGTCCATGTATGGATACGACAGGCGGATACGCTCGCTGTGATCATCCAGCTCCCCTGAGTAAGGCCCGAACAGGTTCGACCCTTTGACCAGATTGTTATAAACGGTAACGAGCAGGTTCGGGTCCTTGGCCACAACGAGATACGAACCAGCCGGTATCACGACGCCGGCGCCAAATTCATAACTGATACCATCGGTGAAGGCCCAGCCGTTCAGCGGGACTGTCCCGGCGCCCTTATTGTACAGCTCGACATATTCGTATCGCTCATCGCGTGTCCCGTGCTGATACATAATCTCGTTGATTACGATGTCTCGAATCCACGGCTTGGCGTTCGGTCCGTCAAAGGTGGGCGAGCTGAGAGAGCCGAAGTAATCCGAGCCATCCGGGAATCGACCGAGCGTTACATCCGCCTCCACCGGCCCGAAGCGCACGGCATCCAGGACACGGAGCGGCTTTAGTACCGGGTCGTTCGTGGCCGCTGTCAGAAAAATCGTCTCGCCGGCGTAGCTCAGCGCGAAGGGAAATCCGCTTGGCGGCGTGCCTTCCCTGACGGCCCAGAATTCACCCGGCTGCAGCACAATCCCATCCGGGAGCTTGTACTGCAGCAAATCGAAGCGCCCGTCGCTCAGATAGACATTGTTCAGATCGACCGCGACCGGGCCCGGGTTGTAAAGCTCGATCCAGTCGGTGCCCGGAGGCGCATCGCTATTGGCCAGCAATTCGTTAATCACCAGCCGGGCACGGGGGTCGTCGGAGGGGCCCGGCTCTTCGATAACCGCCCGCAGAACCGGGCTGCCGTAGCCGTCGGAGCTGCCGGATAACTTCGAGTTGTGCGCCTGGATGGCCAGGACATTTGTGCCCACGACGAGCTGGCTCTTGAATGAAGTGAGATCCACGTTCATCGCTGTGTACTCGCTGTTGGTGCTGGTAGCCTGGCTGAACGCAGGCGGATCGCCGCTAAGGTTCGTCGGCGGCGCAGCCTGTGTGCCGTTGAGGTACAGAACAAAGCCATCGTCGTAGTGCACCTCGGCGCGCAACCCCGTGAAGGAGGCGATCTGCTCAACCGTCAGGGTGAATCGCAGCCGGGCATACACGGAAATATAACCTCCGTTCATGTCGTCGAGGTTCGTGCGAATCCACTGGAGCTCGTCGGCCTGGTTGCTGTAGCCGTACCCACTGTCGCCCTCGATCCAGTCGGTTGTGGCCGGATTGTCGTTAAAGGCGATTTTCGTCCAGTCGGTTGTGGGTATCCCGCCGGCGCCCGGTGACGGCTCCTTGGTCCCCTTGAAGTACCGGCCGGGGTGACCAACATCGACGAGCGTTACAAGGGTCGGGTCCGGTGGTTCGGCCTGGATTTGGTCCGGGCCGCCCGGCGTCCCGCCGATGAACGTGCTGGACGCCCAGCTCGATGCCTCCTCCGGATCCCCGCCAAGCTTGGCGAGAACCAGCGAGTGCCCCGTCCCGTCGGGCGAGTTCGGCCAGGGTCTTGTGTCATTGTATCGGAACGATATGAGAATCTCGCCGTTGGCGTTGGAAAGCTCGAGACGCTCGCCGTCGTTGTCGAACCGACCCGATGTAAAAGGACCATACACGCCGGTAATCCCGTACGCCGCCTCCACGGCAGCCGGATCCCACGCCACCACCAGATACTGCTTGGCCCCGAGGATCGTCCCGGGCGCAAAGGTGTAACGTATGCCGGTTATGAATGCGTAACCGCTGAGGTCTTCGAAGACGGCCTGGTCATTGTACAGCTCAATGAATTCAAGGTTCTCCTCCCCGCTCGGCGTTCCTCCCTGCTCGACCGGGTGATACATCAGCTCGCTAATCACAAGCGCCATGCCTGGCTGCACGGCCCACAGGACAACCACACAGATAATCGCAAACAGTCTCCACCCTCCCGCCCCGGCTCCCCCGTTTCTGCCTTCGCCGGAAGGCACGGGGCAGGGCAGGCAACATTGCTGCCGTTCTTTCATGAGTCTATGGTCCTTTCTTCCTGCTATTAATGGCGGTCAGAACCGGCCTGACCTGCATCTTCGTATGAGCATCTTCACAAAATACTATTATAGCGATAATCCCGCAGATGTCAAGAATTATCAGAAGTCACGCATTAGGATATCGGTTGCCCGCCGGGACAATTCACGGCCATAGTCCGTCCAGACCCCCTCGCCCCAATACCTAAAACAGCTCGTCTGGGCAATCAGCAGGTGGAATAGGGCATTGCGATAGTGCGAATCTGACGTCGGGACGTTCCGAGAGAGCACTTTCTCGGCAAACAGGGCGCTTGCGGTCTGCATCGGTCCTAATATGTGTTCATATCCTCGCACCCAGGAGGTTTTGTTGGTCCAGCTTCCGCCCTCAATGTGGAACCGGCTGTCCTCTCTCTCCGGCTCGTCAATGACTTTACCCAATGCCTCCGGGCCGGCGCCGTCTGTGAATCTGTCCCAAATCCGGCTCTGCATGACCGGCTGAATGGCGGGAAAGGACGCCTCGGTAATACATAAGCTGTCGAGATACTCCAGGTACTCAGTCGGGTTCACCGGGGGACACTCGCTGCCCGGCCCCAAGGCCCCTTGTAGGGATGCCTCGCCCATGACTTCAAGATATTTAGAGGGGAATTCATTCATCATCACCCCGCCATTTTCACCGTCGGCGATTTGGGTCACGACTTGGGGAATGGAAATACCAGCCAGTTCTACACGATGAAGGTTCTTAGCCTCATAGTAAGGCTGCATTTGGCCGACCAGCTTGGTGTCGCTGCCCTGTGTCTTGATGATAGCCGTGATGCATAAGGTCTGGCCGAGCGAATTCCTGGCGACCAGCCGATGCGGCACATAAGGACAACGCACAGGCCCGCCGTCTTCAATCCGTTCGACCGTATGCTCCTGCACGAGAACCCAGCGATAACCGCAATCTTTAAGGGTCCTGACAAACTCATAGCACACGTCCGGGTGGTTGGGCAGGGCCATCTCGCTTGGGAAAAAGCCCCTGACGCGGCTCAGCGCATCGAGGCCAAACAGCGCCGCGAAGAAGTGCTGCCACGCCCGCACGTGCAAACGGTAGTCCTGCACCGGCGTGGATGGTGCGACCGGGTGGCCCCAGGCCGTTCCGAGCCATTCAACATAAGGATGGTAGAACGGATCACAGGTTATGGCTCTAAGACTACCTATCACGTCATACAGCCCCATCCGGCACAGGCCGTGAAGCAGGCATCCTGAATAATCGAGCATCACGCGGGGCTGCTTGCCCGCCCGGACAAGCTGAGGGATGAACTGGCCGATACGCTTATAGCACCGGCGGAACACAGGGGCGTTGTGATTATCGCCGATTTCCTGGTGGTTCATCATGTACTCGAGGTTGCTGATAATACGGGCGGTCCGGAGGTCTTCGCCCCCGCCCAAGCGGCCCTGTGGGCCTGCCGGTATCAAGGGCTGGTGCATGTGAAGCCCTACGGCAAAAGCGCTTTGGATGCGGTCGAACGGGACACGGCTGTCGGGAAGATAGAAGGGCCCGGCCCGATCCATCGCCTCTGCCACTAAGTCCTCGGACCCGCAGATGTTCGGCAGACCACCCACGTATGTTGGAATGATTTTAGCGTTCATTCAAAGTCAAGAGGATTTATCGTTTTTTGGGCGCCAGCATATAGTCATAAATGGGCGGCGCCGTTGAAGATACCGGCATAAGCTGTATGCCGCCATTAAGGCGCTCGGGTCGCTTCCGAGCCCTGGGCTGTCCTGCCCGATGACGGGTGCATTATACTCATTCATGCGGTCGTCTTAAAGCGTTAAGTCCAAAAGAGTATCGAGGCCCTTCGCCTGAAAGACGTTTGGTGAGTAGGTATTCGAAAATTATTTGACAAGCAGCCGCAGCACGTTGTATGCTGCACAAGGCGTGGGCGGTTTTTCTGATAGCGCGTGAATGGCTTGACCAAATAACCACAATCCGGCGTGATGAGGCCGGGGCGGCTGCCTATCGTTAAGAAAGGAAAGTTATGATGAAGACGTATGTACATCCGGTGCTCTTGGGGCTATTGCTCATTACCGGGGCGGGCAAGGCGTATGCGGATTGGCAGGTCTGGACATTGACGCAGACGCGACGCGTACTCCGTGATGAGCTGGCCGGGACCGGCAGCTCTGCCAAAATTGCAGCCGCTCGAAACGAATGGGAGAGCTTCCAGATTTTGATGCGTTCGGATGCGCCTGTCAAAGGCGTGGATGTTCGAGCCGCAGATCTCAATGGACCTGATGGGACCATCCTGAAAGCTCAGGACGCCCGATTGTACCGCCAGCATCAGATCGAGATAACCGCCGGCACATACCGAAACGACAAGTTCAAGCCGGGCTGGTACCCGGATCCCCTGATCCCATTGCGGCATCCGCTAACGGGCCGGCCCCTGGGCGAAGCCAAGTTTGCCGCCGTGCCGTTTGATTTGCCCGCAGGGCAGACGCATGGTTTTTGGGTGGACGTTTACGTACCCGATGAGGCAAAGCCGGGCACGTATCGCGGGACGTACCGTGCTGTGGCAGAAGAGGGTAAAGCAGTTGATATTCCTGTCGAGCTGACCGTATGGGATTTCACGCTGCCGCGGGTCTCGACGCTCCAGACCGCTCTCGGCTCGCCGGCGGCCCGGATGAGAGATTATTACCGCCAGCGCGCCAAAGAGGGCAAAGAGAAAGAACCACCAGATTGGAATGCGGTGGAAGCACAGTGCGCCGAGATGCTGACCCGCCACCGCATAAACGCCACGCCTCCGCCGGGCAGCCTGGCGCCGGAGGTTCAGCCGGACGGCTCGTACAAAATCCCGAGCGAGCAGATTCGCAAGCTGCGCGAATTCGTGGACCGGTATCACGTTAACGCGATTCAAGTTCCTCAGCCGACGAGCATCGTGAAGGACCCCGACAAACAGCGCGACAAGCTCTACGCCTGGCTGAAGAGCTGGGACGATGCGGCGGCGGAGCTAAACCGGCCTTATGTCGTCTTCTACATCTATCTCAAGGACGAGCCGAACGACGAGGAAGCGTACAAGTTCGTGCAGAATTGGGGCCGCGTCATTCGCCAGGCCAAGTCAGTTGTCAAAGTTATGGTCGTGGAGCAGCCCTGGACGGAGAAAGGCTATTCAGGAGCCGATTCGGATTGGGGCGACTTATACGGCGCCGTCGATATCTGGTGTCCCCTGTTCTGCCTGTTCAGGCCCGAAAGCGCCGCCAAGCGGCAGGCCCTCGGTGAAACCATCTGGGCATACACGGCGCTATGTCAGGGCGACGAGCCGACACCCTGGTGGCACATCGACTATCCTCTGCTCAACTACCGTGCCCCGGCGTGGATTTCATGGCGGTACGGCATCCGCGGCCTGTTGTACTGGGGCGGAATGTCGTATTGGCAGCAGGTCGAAGACACATGGACAGACCCGTGGACGTATGGCCGACCGGACCTTGTGTACAACGGCGAGGGAACCATCGTTTACCCAGGCCGCGCCGCCGGCTATGATGGAATCGCGCCGAGCCTGCGCCTCAAAGCCATGCGTGATTCGATTGAAGATTACGAATACCTGTCCATCCTCGATCGCCTTGGTCTGGCGGCGCAGGCCCGCAGCGTGGTTATGCCGCTGGTCGAGTCCTGGTTCTCTTGGGAGAAGGACCCCGCCGTGTATGAGCAGGCTCGGGCCAGGCTCGCTGCGATGATTGTCGCTGCCGGAAAATAAAGCCGGCTATCTTGTCTATAGTGTATGACGATATAAGTAGAAATCACCAATTGTCTCTGTATAAATTCTCGCGGAAGATCTTGATGAGCGATACGATTACTGGAATACTCAAATCTGTCGGAAAAGCGCAGTTTGTGCTGAGAACCGATGAAAGATCTTATCGAGCGGGGCATCCTGACGTGATGGTCCACCCGGACCTGACGCGCCGCTTTGCCCTGATCGAAGGAGCAGGCATCATCGGTCAAATCGAGCGAAAGAAAGGCCAGCGCAGGCTGGCATCCATCGAGTCCATAGCGGGCATGCGGCCGGAGGACTTCGGCAAACGCCCGCGCTTCACCGATTTGGTGGCGGTCGATCCGCACGAACGGTTTGACCTGGGCGGCTCCGGCCAGCAGAGCATGCGGATAGTCGATCTGATCGCGCCGGTAGGCAAGGGCACACGTCAGTTGATTGTCTCGCCGCCCAAGGCCGGAAAGACCGTTCTTCTCGAACAGATGGTGCAGGCGATTCGCCAATGTTCCCCCAAAAGCCGTATCATCGTGCTGCTGATTGATGAACGGCCCGAGGAAGTCACTCACTTTCGCAGGGCTACGGACGGTGCCGAAATTGTGGCCAGCACGAGCGACCACGGCACCGACGAACACGTTGAGCTCGCCGAGCTGATGCTCGCCCACGTGCAGACGGAGCTCGAATGTGGGCGCGAAGTTGTCCTGCTCATCGACAGCCTCACCCGGATAGGAAGAGTGTTCAACAACAGGACCCGTGGGCGAGGCGCGCCGCGCGGCCACACTATGAGCGGCGGACTCGAGGCGGGCATCCTCGAAGTCCCCCGTCGTCTGTTCGGACTGGCGCGCAACATTGAAAACGGAGGCTCGGTTACCATCATCGCCACGTGCCTGATCAACACCGGCTCTCGAATGGATCAGCTCATCTTCGAGGAATTCAAAGGAACGGGCAACAGCGAGCTGGTCCTCGACCGGTCGCTGGCCGAGGCCAGAATCTTCCCCGCAATCGACATCCCTGCCAGCGGTACGCGAAAGGAAGCAAAGCTCTACAGCCAGGACCATATCCACGGCATAGCGACGCTGCGGCGCGTTTTGTCGAGCTACGAGCCCCGTGGGGCTATGGAGTCCTTATTCAAGCTGCTCAAGAAATACCCTGACAACGCGGGGTTCCTGGAAAGCATGTCTTCTCAGGGTGACAGGGTTTGAGGAGATTGCGATATGAGATGTAGAAGTGCGGCCCGGACTTTTGCCGTCATATCCGCCCTCTGCGGCTTCGGCGCAGTTGCGCGGTCTTCCAGAAAGGCTTCTGCAAAATTGCAGGTTAGGCCTACTTAGAAAAGAAAAAATCGTTTGTTGATTTTTTCTTTTCAACAGCAATGTATTGAGTCATAAGTGCTTAGGTAATTATTGAAGAAAATCATGAAAGAGATTTTCTTCAACAATATAGGTCTAACCTGCAATTTTGCAGAACTCATCCGTCTTCCAGATAGAAAGGAGTGTGTTATATGCGTCCAAATTCTCACGGTCTTATTGCGGTGGTTATGTTCCTGATTCTGCTCAGTGACATATATGCGGCGGCAGGCGCAAGTCCGCCCAGCAGCGCGACCCCAGGCTATATCGTTGATGCCGCATGGCCCCGCAAACCGGACGGATTCAAATGGGGCCAGATGCCCGGCGTCACCGTGGACAGTCAGGATCAAGTCTATATTTTCACTCGCAGCCAGCCGGCCGTGCAGGTTTACCAGGCCGACGGCAAATTTCTGCGCGCCTGGGACGTAGAAGATTCGGCCGGCGCACATTTCATCAGGGTCGGCCCCGATGGAAACGTCTGGACCGCTGATATCAAGAATCACGTCGTGTGCAAGTACAATCCCAAGGGCAAGCTGCTCTTGACGCTCGGTGAGGCGGGCCGTGCCGGGACCGACGAGAAGCACTTCGACAAACCTACCGATATGGCCGTTCTTCCCACCGGCGATATCTTCGTAACCGATGGGTATGGCAACAGACGGGTCATTCAATTCGATGCGGCAGGCAAGTACCTCAACCAGTGGGGCCAGGCCGGCAGCAAGCCGGGCCAGTTCGCCCTGCCGCACTCTATCGTGGCCGATTCCAAGAGGCGGCTCTATGTCGCCGACCGGGAAAATGCTCGTATCCAGGTATTCGACACTACGGGCAAGCTGCTCGCCGTCTGGGCGGACCTTGTTACGCCGTGGGGTCTTTGGTTGACGAAGAACGACGAAATCTGGGTCTGTGGCTCCTCTCCTGTAAGGAAAGACGTGCCGGATAAGGCGGGTGAGTGGATCGTCACCCCGCCACCCGACCAGGTAGTGATGAAGCTGAGCCAAAAGGGTGAAGTCTTACTGCGGCTGCCTCTGCAAAAAACAACAATCCCCCCGGGAAAGCCGGGTGAGCTCGATTGGGTCCACGGCATCGCCCTCGACTCCCAGGGTAATCTCTACCTTACGGACATCCAGGGCAAGCGGGCGCAGAAATTCTTACGACAACCCTGACGTTTCAGTACTTTATCTAACGCCCAGCCCGTGGGTTGCCAACGGTCGTTCCATATCAGGGCGATGGCGACACCACCGGCCTCCTCTGCGAGCACGGCGTCAAGGAACAGCCACGCGAATCCGTGGGCTTGCGTAGCTTCCGTCAGCCCGTCAATTTTTGGCTCACGAAGGCGGCGAAGAAGGAAACGCCGTCTCTGTCTCTTTCGCCCCTGTTTCCGCTGCGCGACCAGTCGGTGTTACTGCTGGGCCTTTCGAGCGGCTTTCTTTGGCTTTTGCCCTTGTTTCTGTCGCTCAGCCCGTTTTTTCGCCCGGTCCTTTTCCGCCGTTGCTTCCTCAGCGGAGATCGTCTTGCCGCCGGCCGGATTGAGCTTATCCAGCACCGCCTGAAGCCGTTTTCGTGCCGCTGCCGCCGCCTCATCCTTCGAATCGCCCGGCACCAGCTTCTCGACAATCGGCGAATCCTTCATATCGAACAACTCGCCGGCCTGGTTCAGCTTCCATTCGTCGTCGCGGACATACCAGTTACGGCCAAGCTGTACGAAAATCCACTCGCGCGGATTGCCTTTTCGGCCGCGAAGCTGCGGCGCGAAGCTTCGACCGTCATACACAACCTTCCCGGGCGTCTTCGCCCCGGCCACTTCCGCGAACGTCGGCAACACATCGCTGAAATCCACCAGGTCCTTGAGCACCCGTCCGTCCGGCGTGACGCCCTTCCAGTTGGCAATCAGCGGCACTCGTGCGCCGCCTTCCATCATCGTGCCCTTCTGGCCATTGATTTGACGTCCGTTAATCGTGCCGGACTGACCCGCCGTGCCGTTGTCGCCGGAGAAAACTATCAGCGTGCTCTCCCGCAATTTCAGCCGGTCCAGTTCGGCCACCAGCGCGCCCACCTGCTTGTCCAGATAAGCGACATTGTCGTTGTAAAGTGTCTGCCCGTCCTGCTCGCCGGGTTTGCTGTCGGGTGTCCGCAGGATCGGCCCATGGACCAGGTGGGATGGGTAGTACAGAAAGAACGGCTTGCCTGCCTCTGCGCCGCCTGCTGCGTGTCGTCGCAGGAAATCCACCGCGTGGTCGTGCGTGACATCGGGGTAGTAGATCTCCTTGTCTGTTTCCACGAGCTGCCCGTTCTTTGTGTAGCTCTTCTGCCAGTACCAGCCGCCCGCCGTCGGGTCGGTGATGTAGTCGCCGAAGCCCCAATCGCCCGGCGTGGCCCCCATCTGCCGCCACTTGCCCACACTGCACGTATCGTAGCCGGCCTCCGTGAGTATCCGCGCAAGCGGGTACTCATCCTGCGGCACCGGCTGTCCTGCTGTCTGATTGGTCAGGCCGCCCGTGCGGAAGGGGTAGCGGCCCGTCATAATCTCGCAGCGCGTCGGCCCGCACAGCGGCGTCGAATAGCACCGCTCGAACCGGATGCCGCCGCGGGCCAGGGCATCGATGTTGGGGGTCCGGTCTTTGTGGCGGTCCGAGCCGTAGCATCCCACGCCATCCAGACCGTAATCATCCGAAAGAACAAAGACAATGTTAGGCCGAGCGGCCGGCTTGGCTTGCCGGCTACTCGCTGTGGGGCTGCCCAGCGACGCAACCGCTCCTGCGGCAAGCCCGGCTCTGAGGAACTCTCTTCGCGATAAGCTGTTCATGGTTTTTCTCCTTCATTACTCTCTACTACAGACCACTTCTTGCTTTTCTTCACTTCGTCCACATCTTTCTCGACGCCGTGGGGCGCATCCACCCATACGAGCATCTCGCAGGCGAAGTAACCTTTGCCACATCAGTTAGGTATTTTACCATCCGGGTCCTCGGCATGCAAGCACCGGCCGAGGATTGCGATGTATGACAATGTCTCTCCTAAAGTCCCGGAGAGGCAGGCTTAACAATATTAACCGCAGATTTCATCAGTTTCCGGCCTATAGCCGGAGCAGCATCGACAAGTGACCGCCGTTCTTCATCCGTAAACGGGATGCGTCCTTGGACTTTGGGTCCCCCGTCATATCCGACCTTCAAGGACGGACTTCGCGAGATGGTTTTGTGCGAGTCGATTATGGAAAGTAACAGCAAGCAAGCATGGGTAAAGGTCGGATAAGGAGAGTTGAATAAAATGATCGAGCTTGGTTTTGTAAGTGCTATCCTGGCGGATCAGACACCGCTCAGTCTTATAATCTCCTGTCCAGCTTTCGGTAGCTGATTGCCTCTGCGATGTGTTCCGCGGCGATGGCCTCGGCCCCCGCCAAATCCGCTATCGTCCGCGCCACTTTGCAAATCTTGTCGTGCGCCCGGGCGCTGAGTCCGAATTCCGTCATCGCCTGCCTGAGGATAAGCTCGCTCGGCGAATCCAGGCAGCAGAATCGCTCCACCTGCTTGTGGCTCATCCTCGCGTTGGTCATAATCACCTGATCCCCAAACCGCTCGGCCTGAACTGCCCTGGCTGCGACCACGGCCTTTCTCATCGCAGCCGAATCGAGCTGCCCCGACCGCGACCGCAGCTTGCTGAAACTTACGGCAGGCACCTCAATATGGATATCGATCCTGTCCACCAACGGCCCCGAGACCTTCGACAAGTACCGCGCTATCTGCCCCGGCGTACATTTGCAGCGCCTCGCGTCGCTGCCGAAATAGCCGCACGGACATGGATTCATCGCGGCAACAAGCATAAACTGCGCGGGAAACTTGATTGTTTTCTTAGTGCGGGAGACTATAACGAAACCGTCCTCCAAAGGCTGGCGAATCATCTCAAGAACGTGCCGCGGAAACTCCACAAATTCGTCAAGGAACAATATCCCAAAATGAGCCAGCG
This sequence comes from uncultured Pirellulales bacterium, assembly GCA_964354365.1. Classification (GTDB taxonomy): domain Bacteria; phylum Planctomycetota; class Phycisphaerae; order Sedimentisphaerales; family Anaerobacaceae; genus CAYGZM01. Next base: position 29,461 of record CAYGZM010000012.1, on the reverse strand, counting down.
ACAATTCACCCGGTCGAGGTGTCGTCCCGCCCCCGATTAGCGCCGGGCCGCTCGCTGAATGGTGCGGCATCCGAACCGGCCGCGTCGCCAAAAGCGCCTTGTCCTTGTCCAGCAGACCCACCGACGAATACACCCGCGTCGTCTCAAGCGACTCAGCCAGACTCAAACGCGGCAGGATAGTCGCCAGCCTTTGCGCCAGCATCGTTTTTCCGGCGCCGGGCGGCCCGATCATCATTATATTGTGCCCACCCGCCGCCGCCACCGTTACCGCACGCTTGACGCTCTCCTGGCCCTTCACGTCCGCAAAATCAACCTCGTAATTCGACGAAACCTTGAAAAGCTCCTCGATGTCAACGGTGGTCGTCTCTAACGGCAGTTGGCCGGAAAGAAATCCCGCCGCCTGGGTCAGCGAGCCGACCCCGAAGACCTCCATCTTTTCAACGACCGCCGCTTCTTTGGCGTTCTCCAGCGGGACTATCATTCTGCCGAAGCCGCTCTCCGCCGCCGTCATCGCCATACTTAAGACCCCGTTGACCGGCCGTACCCTCCCGTCCAGGGCCAGCTCGCCCAGGATAATTGCGCCGTTGAGATCCGAATTTACCAAAGCACCCTGCCCGATCAGCATGCCGAGCGCAATCGGCAAATCGAACGCAGGCCCGGCCTTTTTCACGTCCGCCGGGGCGAGGTTTATCACCGACTGCGTCTTTGGATGCCTGTACCCGCAGTTGACAATCGCGCTTCTGACCCGCTCGATACTCTCCTTGACCGCCGTATCGGGCAGTCCAACAATGACTGACTTCTCGAATCCGCCCCGGCCAACGTCAACCTCAACCTCGCAGATTACACCATCAATCCCTTCGAGGGTAACACTATGCAGTCTCGCCAACATACAAACCCCTTTCTTTGAGCTGAGGTGGACATTTTACGTCCTGTCCAGGCTTCCCCGCAAGCAATTTCAGGCCACACGGCCGATGACTGACAATAATTGTCACCGACGCCGCAGATTGTGCCGTTTTCCGCCAAATCATCCCGGAACAGCCTCGATATGGGAAAAATTCCAAAAAAACGGCCTTTCTCACGATATTCTCATTTTTGACTTGATAATATTACCTCACAGAATAGTGATAGGGACGGCCAGACAATGACGTAAGGCCGTAGAATGATGTTTTTTACAAGGCTTCTGCAAAATTGCAGGTTAGGCCTACTTAGAAAAGAAAAAATCGTTTGTTGATTACCTGCAATTTTGCAGAACTCATTGATGGTTTTTTCAAATTAAGGAGACGGAAAATGAAGTCGAGAAACTGGAAACTTGTTGTTGTCGGATTGTCCGTAATGCTGGTGACCGCGGGTTTTGCATCTGAGGCTGCACCACAGGAGAAAAAAATATCTATCCAGCCGTCGGAATTGCCGGCTGTCATAAAAAGTGCTATCGAGAAAGCCTTTGCGAAGGGCCAGATCATAGCAATTCAGCAGGAGGTCGAGGGCGAGAATCCGGGCCAGTACGACGTTGACGTACGTGCTGATGGAAAAGAGTACGAAGTTGAAATCTCGCCCGAAGGGAAGGTCATTGAAATTAAGGAAAAGGCTGCCGAGGAAGCAACCCAGGCCGGCAAGCAAGAAAAAAAGTGGACCGACTCGTTTGGTCAGGAGAGCTGCACGTTCTCTTCGGTTGGCGGGAATCGGTTCTTCATCCTGGAACCGGGGCATCAGCTCGTGCTGGAGAGCCGTACAGCAAAAGTGGTCATTACCGTCCTGGATGAGACCAAGAAAATCGGCAGTATAGAAACGAGGGTCGTGGAGGAACGGGAGGAAGAAGATGGCCAACTCAAGGAGGTCTCAAGGAACTTCTTCGCCGTCTGCAAAGAGCACGGCGACGTATTCTATTTCGGAGAGGATGTGGATGATTACGAGGACGGCAAGATAGTCAAGCACTCGGGGGCGTGGCGAGCGGACCGGAAGGACTCGAAAGCGGGCATCATAATGCCGGGGACGGTTCTGCTTGGGGCCAGACATTACCAGGAGATCGCGCCGAATGCCATGGATAGGGCTGAGATAATCAGCGACGACGTGACGATGAAGACGCCGGCGGGAACGTTCAAAAATTGCATCAGAGTGGAAGAAACCTCCGGATTGGACCCCAACGATAAATGTTACAAAACATACGCGCTGGGTGTGGGCCTCATCCAGGATGAAGATTTGCTGCTGACCGGATATGGCAAAACCAAAGAGGTGAGCGTTGCACTCAACGATTTGCCGCGTGCGGTGCGAACTGCCATAAAGAAACACGCCGCCGGCGGAGAGGTCACGGAGATCGAGAAAAAGTATGTTGATGGAAAAATTGTGTACGAGGCGGAGGTTGTCCTGAACGGCAAGGAGTTAGACATCCTCATATCTGCGAAAGGCAAGTATCTCGGAACCGAAAAGGAGGAGGAGACCGACGCAGACCAAGATAAAGAGGACGAAGGTGTGGAGCAGAAGGACAAGTGAGCGCTTTAGGAGTAGTGACTCGTGGGCGTAAGTGCGCTACCGGCGTCGGCGGAATGGTTGCCACCGCTTTCCCCTCAGCCAGTGAAGCCACCGTAGAGATTTTGCGAGCCGGGGGCAATACTATCGATGCGGCTGTTCTTAAAGCAGGGTCGCCTGTTTAGGGTCGGTGACATTTTCCGCCAGAGAGAGCTGGCCGCACCGCGAAGGCGCTTGTTGGCTTGATGAGCTCGCTTGTTCGTTGGAGGTTCACGAAACTGTATAGAATGTGCACCGTAGGACCTGTAGTCGCGCTTGCTCCACGGCGCTCTTGTGCAATAGGTGTTCTAATGCGTCTGCTCGTTATAGAAGATTATCGACCGCTCAGAGAGTCGCTGACGAAGGGACTCCGGGAAGCCGGTTACGCCGTGGATACCACTGCCGACGGCAGCGAGGGCCTATGGTATGCCTTGAACAACGACTATGATGCAATAATACTTGACCTGATGCTGCCGGGCCTCGATGGGCTTGAGATACTCAAGAAGCTCAGGTCTCAAGGCCGAAAGTCCCACGTCTTGATCCTCACCGCCAAAGACGAGCTGCAGGACCGTGTGACCGGTCTGGACCTCGGGGCGGACGATTATCTTGTCAAGCCCTTTGCGTTCGAGGAGCTGCTCGCAAGGATTCGCGCATTAGTGCGCCGCGGTTACAGAAAGAAGAACCCTCAAATTGAAATTCAGGACCTGCGGATTGACCTGACGGCACAGCGCGTCTGTCGCGGCCGGGACGAAATTCAGCTTACACCGCGAGAATACGCCCTGCTGGAGTACCTGGCGATGCGGGCCGGCCAGACGGTGTCCCGCACGGATATATGGGAGCACGTCTATGAGTTCAGCTCGTCTGTATCAAGTAATGTCGTGGACGTGTATATCGGCTATCTCCGCAGGAAGATCGAACGTCCCGGCAAACCCGCCCTGATTCGCACAGTGCGAGGTCGTGGGTATATTTTAGGAGCGCAATCGTGAATCGTTCGCTTCGTGTGCGTTTACTCGTGGGCATCATAGGCGGCATGACGCTGTTATTGGTCGTCTTTAGCCTCGTAATCTACACGGCCATCCGTCGCGCGCTGATCAACCAGTTTGACACGTCGCTCGCATCCATGGCCCGCATACTGGCCGCATCCGTCGAACAGAATCACGGGGAGATTGAGCTCGAATTTGAAGTCGAGCAGATGCCAGAATTTCAAGAGGCCGAACACCCCACTTACTACGAGCTATGGCGGCCCGACGGCGTCGTTCTTGCGAGGTCGCCTTCATTGGGCGCAGATGACCTCTTGCGTTTTGAAGGCGCCACGGGCGAGCTTGCCTTCCGTGCGCTGCAATTGAGAAATGACCGCCCCGGCCGGGCCGTTGGCCTCGGATTCCGCCCGAGAACCGCAGACAGCGAGGAGAAAAACCCGCCCCAGCCGGAAAAGACGCTCGCACTCACCCTCGTAGTTGCTCGGGACGCCGGCGATATGCTGCGACATTTGGAGTTCTTGCGCTGGCTGCTTTTGATTGCCTCGGTCGGCACAATCACACTATCCGTTCTCGTCGCAGCCGTTGTTGTTCGCCGGGGCCTTTGCCCCCTGAATTCCCTTGCCGCCGAGATAGCGGCGGTAACCGAAGACGACCTCAACGTTAGAGTCGGATCGGAAAAGATGCCCGCCGAGATTATGCCAATCAAAAACAGGCTCAATGAGCTGCTGGCCCGCCTGGGAGCCTCTTTCCGCCGGGAACGCCGTTTCGCCGCCGATGTCGCCCACGAGCTGCGAACGCCCCTGGCCGGAATACGCTCCACACTCGAAGTGACTCTGACGAGGACCCGCCGCACAGACGAGTATCAAACCGCACTTTGCGATTGCCTTGCCATCGCAAAGAATATGCAGGCAATGGTCAACAACCTGCTGACGCTCGCCCGCATCGAAGCCAAACAGACGGCTTTTCGCTGCGAGCGAATTCGCCTCGCAGAGCTCATAGACTCCTCCTGGCGGCCCTTCAGTGCCGGGGCGGCCAAACGCAGCATCGTTTTTGAGAACCGCGTACCCGCCCATACGACTTGTCAATCAGACCGTGAGAGTCTGTCCATAGTATTCTCGAACATTCTCGACAATGCCGTCGAGTACGCCGACGATGCCGGGCGAATCTGGACAACGGCCCGTCAAACAGACGGCTGCGTTGAAATCGCCGTCTCCAATACCGGATGCCAGCTCACAAACGAGCAGGCGGCACACGTATTCGATTGCCTCTGGCGCGGCGATTCAGCGCGAACGGAAACAGGCATCCACTGTGGTCTGGGGTTGGCCCTGGTGCAAAGAATCGTCACGGCGCTGGGAGGCCGCACGTCTGTTGAGGTTCAGTCTGGCGGAATATTCATCATCCGTCTGATCTTGCAGGCCGAGTAACAGAAGCACCCAGCCGGCGACCAAAAACGCCGGAGCAACAGTCCTGCGCGGGGAAGACTCGCTCACCTTTGCCTGCGACACCTCCGCATTTCCCTCTTACCGCATTTCATAAGTTCTATGACTATCCTGTCATTTCGACCGAACGAAGCGAGTGGAGAAATCTGTCAAAACAGTTACAACCTTTTTGTCTCATAGTCGCGCCATTTACGAAATGTTGTACTCTAATGCCGGCGCCTCAAAAAATCTTGTTCTTGTCGGTAACGAACTCGTCCACCTTCTTCAACAAGCCTCTCGCTGTGCCTTGTTTGTCATCGGCTTTCGCCCTGGATTTGCCTTTGGCCTTCGCAGTTGTCTTGGCGCTTTCGTGCTCCTGCGTTTCTGTCTTTGCCTCGGCGTTTTCTTCAAATTCCGCTATTGCTTTCGCCGCTGCCTGTGCCGCCTCGGCCCTGACTTTGGCTACTTCCTCCGCAGCTTCCGCCCGCACTTTCGCAATCTCCTCGGCATAAGACCTGGCCCTTTTTTCCACACTTGCTTCAATCTTCGCCTTCTTTTTGGCCTGCGACTTGGCCTCCCTCTGGGCCCTTGCCCTTAATCTCGCCTCCGTCGCCGCTTGAGCTTCCGCCTTCACCCGCTTCTGGGCCTCTGCCTTTGCCTTTTCCTCGGCCCTGATCTTCGCCTCGGTCTCGCTCTTGAGCTTCTCCTCAGCCCGGTCTCTGGCTTCTGAATAGGGCTGCAACTTTTCCTGTGCCTTCCTGGCTGCTTCTGCCTCGGCCTTCGCCTTTTCCTCGGCCTTGATTCTCCCCGCCCTCTCAGCCTCGAGCAATGTCCCTACTTCCGCACGGGCCTTCGCCTCAGCCTTAGCCTGCTCCTTGACCTTGGCTATCGCCTCAGCGTGACCCTGCATCTCAACCTTTGCTCCGGCCTTGGCCTGGGCCTTCGCTATCCTCTCGGCCCTGGCATCCTCTTTCGATTTCAGCTTGGCTTCGAGCTTCGCCCTCTTCTCCGCCTCCGCCCTTGCCTGCTCCTCAGCCCGCAGTCTCGCCTGTATCTCCGCCCGCAGTTTCTCCTGGGCCTCGGTACAGGCCTGCGCCTTCGCTTCCAATTCGGCTCTCGCCTCTTGCCCGATTCTCTCTCTGGTCTCGACCTCCAGCCTCAGCGATTCTTCCGCCCGGGCCAAAGCCTCAACCTCGTTCTGCGTTTTCGCCTCGGCCTTCGCCCGCGCTTCGGCCTCGACCTCCACTTCTTCCTCAGCTATGCTCAGCGCTTCTTTGTAAAATGCGACCTGCTCTTCGGCCTCCGCCTTTATCTGTCTTTCAGCCTCCAATCTCGCTTCAGCCTGCGCCTTTGCGCTCTGCTCGATTTCCCCCTTCGCACGCTGTTCCGCATCCAGCCTTGCCTGGACCTCCGCCCGCAGCCTCTCCTCGGCCTCGGCACAAGCCCTCGCTTTCGCTTCCAGCTCGGCCTTCGCCTCTCGCTCGACCATTTCTCTGGCCGCGACCTCCAACCTCAGCGCCTCTTCCGCCCGCGCCCTGGCCTCCGCCTCGCCCCGGACCTTAGCCTCGGCTTTAGCGCGCGCTTCAGCCTCAGCCTGCGTCTGTTCTTCCGCTACATCGGCCGCCTCTCTGTAAACCCTGATTTGCTCTTCCGCCTCCGCCCTGATCACCTTCTCAGCTTCTTCCACCGCCTCGGCCTGAACTCGCGCCGCCGCCTCAGCCCGCCGTCTCGCTTCAATCTCAAGTCTCAGCCTCTCCTCCGCCTGCGCCTTACCCTGTGCGTATAACTTCGCCCGCTCTTCCGCCTTGGCCAACGCTTCACTGTAGCCCATCGCCAGCTTTTCCGCCTCTGCTCTCGCTTCCCTCTCCGCCTGGGCCCTCGCCTCAGCCTCCCTTCTGGCCTCAGCCTCAGCCTCAATCTTCGCTCTGGACTCAACTATCGACTTGGCCTTGGCCTTGAGTCTTTCCCGGATCTCGGTTTCACTGATATTCTGTTCACCGGGCTTGAAAAACAACGGCTCGGCAAACTGCAGCGCGACAAAACGAATCGATCTGTCAACGTCCGCAACCCGGCATACCCGCCCCATCCGGTTGAACAGCACAGTATCAAAAGACTCCTCCGAATCGAAGTGAGGCACGCCAAAACTCGCTCGTATCGGCTGCCCCAGCTGCGGACAACTCGCGTCGGCCCGGCAAAGCAGCCCCATACCACCGCTTGAAATATCGATTATCTGACCCGGCGCAGGCGTCTGGTGCGCATCCCCGGCAAACCGAACCGGCCAACGATAACGCAGCCTTTGCTCTGCCCTTCGCTCGCTCGCCTGTTCCATTTCTAATACCACAAAATCCTTTTTGTCTGTACCATATTCCGTTGCCGCTACAAATACTGTGTCTTCCTGACACAGTCAAGCAATTTATTACCTGTCAAGCAACGGGCCGAAATCCGTCAAAACCGAACAGTCGTTTAGATGTTCTACCTGATCTTCTCGTCCCCTGTACAAACGCCAGCGACCCCGCCGCCGCAACAGAACTCTTCAAAAAACTTCGCCGATCAATATCGCTCATAATTGTTCCTCCAGTGAACACACTGTGGATAAGAATGTTCTCCGCACATAATACCCCGCCGCGTTTTTATTGCCAACGGATTTTCTCCGTACCCCCCCGCCATATTCAGCCCGGCGTTTCACGCCGGGTCTCCCCTCACCCTCGAAGCAGCTCATCAAGCATCGGCTTGAGTTTTCTGATCGCATTGCCGCGATGCGAAATCGCGTTTTTCTCCTCTGCGGTCATTTGAGCAACCGTCTTATTCGCCCCAGGCACGAAAACAATCGGATCGTACCCGAACCCATTGCTCCCGATCTCTCTATCGGTAATGACACCCTCCAATGTCCCTTGAGTCTCAAGCAGTATCTTTTGCGGACTCGCCATGCACAGACAGCACACGAACCGAGCCGTCCTTTTTTCCTTAGGCACGTCCTTGAGAAGCTCCAGAACTTTAGCAATGTTCCGATGGTCTATAAGTGTCCGCTCCTCGCCCGCCATCTTCTCTCCTGAAAACCGCGCCGAATTTACCCCCGGCTCGCCGGCGAGCGCATCGACCACCAGCCCTGAATCGTCTGCAATCGTCCAAAGCCCCGTCGCCTTCGCATACTCCGTAGCTTTTTTGCGGGCATTCTGGGCAAAAGTCGCCCCATCTTCTTTTACCTCCTCAATCCCTGGAGAATCCGCCAGCCCCACCCACTCCACGTCCGCATCCAGCATCGCCCGCAACTCGCCGATCTTCCCCGGATTCGTACTCGCTACAAGTATCCTTTTGCAAATCGCCATCGTATGAGGTTCCCCCCATCAGTTCCAACGGTATGGCATCTTCATCAACTCTTCGTGCAACATAGCAAGAAGGTCTGGGCTAATGCCATCCCGTGGCGTCATCGACAAGTAATACTTGTTATCCAACCTTTCCTGCATCACCAATGCACTCAGCGCACAGTTATACAGGATGATATCCTTGGCATCTTCGTTGTCATACCCATCAGCCAATAATCTCTTGAACAGGTAATCGAACGTAAACCTGTCGAATACCTCTTCGCACTCCCTGACGTAAGCTGGAGGATACTCGTCGTCCATCATTCCAAGTACTCGAAACTCAGATTAAGCCGACTCTTCTTAACCAGCAAATCAAGACTAAAAATGTTATTAACCTCAACACCTAATGGAGTGAGATAAACTCTGTCGTATTTGGTGCCGGTTTTTATCCTCTCGACCAGACCTAGTTCCGCACAATAGTTGCAATTCCAGTTGAGCAATTCGAACATGGTTCTGTCCTTGTAGGATACGCCGAATAGCCCGTTTACAAGATCCAGCTTTTGTTGGCCAAATTCCCTCGCATTCGGGACCCATTCTCCACCAGTTACCTCAATAAATCGCAAGAACCAGTAGATATTAACCTTGTGCACCGTCCAGTTGCCGTTGGTTAGGATTCTCAGCAATAAGCGCTTTTGCTCATTGGTCAAGTCAAGCGACGGGAGTTCCGTGGGTGAACACGCAGATACGTACGGCCCGTAATTAGCTACGTATTCTTTTCCATTTGGTGTGATTTTGTACTGTTTGGCGTAGTCATCGACCATCTCGAAGTCGAGGGCTAATCTCAAGTAACATTTGAAGTTTGTGCTCGTAGGAGACGTAAAGTACTTCGCCAACTCGCTTTTTGTCAGAGTATCCTTATGAAAATCGCCAAAGGGTTTCAATATCTTGTTTAGCCATCGCAGGAAACAAATTGTGTAGTTTTTGGGATGAGGTAAAGCCAAGCCGAAACTTAGACTTAACCTTTCAACGGTCTTGGCGTATAACCCTTTGACTTCTTCGACAGAATATGTATGTACCCTTACGTTGTTATCCGCGCCAAACCTCTGCACCTTTTGTCTGTTGCAGTGAGGCGTTTCCAATGCATAGAGAATGCAGCACTGAGTTCTGTCTGAGAATCTCACGTTCATGTAGCTTACAACCTGGCTAAAGCAGTAGTCCAATTTGACCTTCGTATCGAGAATGGTTTCCAGTTCTACAATCAGTTGATTCTTGCCGAAATCCTCCACGACGAAGTCAACGCGACCAAAGTCAGTCGAAATCTCTTGCCCAATCTTGGATGCTATTCTGAAGTTCAAGCACTTTCCAAGAAAATCAAGGTTCCTGAGAAGTGTCCACTGAACAATGCTTTCATTCATATATCGGCGTTCCTCCGTTGAGTCTTCTCGACCTCAATATAGCTGTGTGCCAGGTCATTTTCAACTCATCAGTTTCTTGAGCAGTGCCCTTTGGAAGTGGAGTCGGTTCTCGGCTTGGTCGTAGATAATCGAGCCGGGCATCTCGGTCACTTCGTCGGTAATCTCGTGCCCGCGGTGCGCGGGCAGACAGTGCATAATCTTCACGCCCGGCGGCGCCGCTTTGACCAATTGGGCATTGACCTGAAAGCCCGCAAACGCCGCCACCCGTTTTTGCTTTTCGTTCTCCTGCCCCATGCTCACCCACGTATCGGTATAAATCACGTCGGCCTCGGCAACGGCTGCCCACGGGTCGTTAGTCTGCCGGACACTCCCGGGCGTTACGGCGTTGGCCCTGTTTATTGTCTCAGCGTCGAGCTCATAGCCGGCTGGCGCGGCAACCATCATCTTCATACCGAACTTGCCCGACGCAAACGCCAGCGACCGAGCGACGTTGTTGCCGTCGCCCACATAAGCGAGCCTGATGCCGTCTATTCGCCCCAAATGCTCCTGAATCGTCAGCACGTCCGCCATCGCCTGGCACGGGTGCGACCAGTCCGTCAGCGCGTTTATCACCGGCACAGTCGCATATTTCGCAAGCTCTGTTACGGTGCTGTGCTCGAACGTCCGCGCCATTATCCCATCGACGTACCGGCTGAAAACCCGCGCCATATCCTTTATCGGCTCGCGCTTGCCGATGCCGCCGATGTCCTCCGGCTTGACGTAAATCGCGCTGCCCCCAAGATCCGTCATTGCAACGTGAAAACTAATCCGCGTCCGCAGGCTCGGCTTCTCAAACAGCATCGCCAGAACCTTGCCCGAAAGGCACAGGTCCCTGCCCCCGCCCTTGTACAGCCTCTTCAGGCTCGCACTAAGCTCCAATAGCTCATTGAGCGTCTCAATCGGGCAATCAATTATCGCAAGAAAATCCTTCATCATTCACCCTCACTCAAAACGCCGTCAAGAATCTCTATTGCCCGGTCAATCTGCTCTTTCGTCGCAATCATCGGTGGCATAAACCGCAGGACCGTATCGTGTGTGCAGTTTATCCGCAGCCCCTGCTCCAGGCACTTATCGACTATCGCCGCCCCCGGACCGGTCAACTGTACTCCGATCATCATCCCAATCCCGCGAACGCTGTCTATTACCGAATGATTCTGCTTCAATTGCAGCAGCTTGTCTTTGGTGTATTGCCCGAGCTCCGCAGCGTTCTGCAGCAGATTATCCTCTTCTATCGCCTCGATAACCGCAATCCCAGCCGCACACGCTATGCAGTTGCCCCCGAAAGTCGAGGCGTGCTTGCCCGGCGTCAGCACCGCTGCAAGCTCCGCCTTCGCCATCATCGCCCCGATTGCAACGCCGCCGCCCAGCGCCTTGGCCATCGTTATTATATCCGGCTCGACGTCAAAATGCTGATACGCGAACCACTTGCCCGTCCTGCCGATTCCCGTCTGAACCTCGTCCAGAATCATCACGGCCCCGTTCTCATCGCAAAGCCGGCGAATCGCCTGCAGGAACTCTTCCGTGGCGACGTTTATACCGCCTTCGCCCTGAATCGGCTCGACCATAACCGCCGCGACCTCATCGCTGAATGCCGATTCCAGCGCCGCAACATCATTGAACGGAACATAAGCAAAGCCCGGCAGCAGCGGCAGAAAGCCCTCGTGATACTTCGGCTGCGCCGTCGCAGTGACGGTTGCAAAGGTCCTGCCGTGAAAGCTGCCCTCAGCCGTGATGAACTTATATTTCTCCTTCGCCGTGTAAAGGCGCGCCAGCTTCATCGCCGCCTCATTCGCCTCGGCCCCGCTGTTGCAGAAAAAGCACTTACCCCCGAACGCACGTTCGCTCAGCAGTTTTGCCAATTGCCCCTGCGGTTCGGAGTAGAAGGTATTATCTATGTGCAGAAGCTCGCCCGCCTGCTTCCGCAGCGCCGCCACCACCTTGGGATGGCAGTGCCCCAGCGCGCTGACCGCCCAGCCGGGGAACATATCCAGTATCTTATTGCCCTCGGCGTCGTACAGGTAGCAGCCCTCGCCCCTGACTATTACCCGGGGCAGCCGCCCGTAATTGGCAATAACGTACTTGTCAAACAGCTCAATCGTCTCCTGCGTAGTCATAATTCGTATCTCGTACTGCTAATTCCTGACAATCTCTGTGCCAATGCCCTTATCCGTATAAATCTCAAGCAGCAGCGAATGAGGAATCCGTCCGTCGATAATGTGCGCCTTCTTCACGCCGGCCTCCAGCGCCGCAAGGCACGCCTCTACCTTCGGGAACATCGCGTCGGTGATGATCCCCGCCTCAATCATCTCCTTGATCTGTTTCTCATTCAGGCTCGATATCCAGCTATTCGGGTCGTTTATGTCCCTTCGTATCCCGTGTGTATCGCTCACCATAACCAGCTTCTCAGCCCCGACTTCCGCCGCCACCTTACCCGCCGCGCTGTCGGCGTTCACGTTGAGCTTGCCGCCGGCCTTGTCCAGCGCCACAGATGCGATTACGGGTATCGTTCCGTCCGCGCACATCTTTTTTAGCAGGTTGCCGTTTGCGCTTGTAACCTGCCCCACGAATCCGATGTCTATCTTGCGTCCGTCCTCGCCCGCCAGTCTCAGCGTCTCGGCAAAAAGCACGCAACTGCTCAGCGAATGCAGCTCCATCGGCTCACAGCCCAATTCTTCGAGCATTTCGCAGAGCGGCTTATTTATCTTATGCACGAGGGTATGCTCAACTATCGTCAGGGTCCGCTCATCGGTGTATCGCCGGCCCTGCACCCAGACCGGCTCCATCCCCGTCTCGTTCATAGCCTTGGTAATGGCCTTGCCGCCCCCGTGAACGATGATCGGGCGCATCCCAACCGTTGACATAAAGGCGATGTCCGTCAAAAGCTCCTTCTGCAGGGCAATATCGTCCAGGACGCTCCCGCCCAGCTTGACGACCACAATCCGCCCGCGGAAGCCACGGATATACTCCATCGCCTCAATCAAAGCACCGGCCTTGGCAATAGCCTCTTCCACAATAAATACTCCTGAATACGCCCCGGAACCAAACCAGCAAATCTAATATCCCAACCGCCATCCGTCAAGTCATATTTACCCAATGTGCAATCCATCTGTACCCTTATGTTGGTTTTTTCCCTTGTATTTCTTTGTCGTAATGCGTAAATTCAACATATTCGGGTTCTCAGTAAACAACTAAAACCACAACAAATAGGAAGGACTACGATGAAGACCAAACTCATTCAACGACGCCAGTTCCTGAAATCCACCGCGGCCGCCGGGGCCGGATTTCTCATTCTACCCAGCGGCACACTCTCCGGCGCCAACGCGCCCAGCAACAAGCTCAACGTCGCCATGATTGGCACCTGGGGCAGGGCAGACGCCCATTTCGACGCGATCTCGAGCGAGAACGTCGTCGCCCTGTGTGACGTGGACGAGAACCACATCGCACACGCTGCCAAGAGGTTCCCCAACGCCAAGACGTACGTTGACTGGCGCAAGTGCCTCGAGCAAAAGGATATCAATGCTGTGATCTGCTGCACGCCGGACCACACGCACGCCTTCATCGCCAACTGGGCGTTGAACCGCGGCATGCACGTCTATTGCGAAAAGCCCTTGGGCAACACCGTGGAGGAGGCTCGCCTGGTCCGCGCGAACTATCTCAAGAACAAGAACAAGCTGGCAACGCAGGTCGGCACACAGCGTCACGCCATTCCAAACTTCGAACGTGTGCGCGAACTGATCAAAGACGGAGCCATCGGCGAATTGACCGATGCTTACGCCTGGGGTGATCGCCAGATTCGCAGGTCCGGCTATCCCGCCGCCAAAGGCGAACCGCCGAAGACCCTTCACTACGATTTGTGGATTGGACCGTCGCCCTTGCATCCCTACAATCCGGAGTACTTCGCCGGCGGGTCCGGAATGAATTGCCTCTCCTGGAATATGTACTGGGATTTCGGCACCGGCCAGGTCGGCGACATGGGCAGCCATACGATCGACCTTGTGTGGAATGCGATTGACGCGGGTCTTCCGACGACGGCGGAAGGCGAAGGCGAGAAGTACAATCCTGAAGTGACGCCCGTCGAATTGCACACCGCTTTCGATATCCCGGCGAACAACTGGCGCGGGCCTGTCCGCGTCCACTGGTATCAGGGCGGCATGATGCCGAGGTCGCCAAAGGATTACGTCGATCTCAAGAAAATCGGGCACGGCGCGATGTTCAAGGGCAGCAAAGGTTACGTTATCTGTGATTTCGATTCTCGGATTCTGCTGCCGTTCGGCGACGATGCGGACCTGACGTATCACAAGCAGCGGACAAAGGACCAGGTGATTCCGCCGCTGGGTCACTTCCAGAAGGAATGGGTCAATGCGTGCAAAGGCGACCTGAAAACGCATTGCGATTTCGACTACGGCGGCACGGCGATAGAGATGATGCTGCTCGGTCTTGTTGCTTACCGCACCGGCAAAAAACTCGATTACGACGGCGCCACGGGCCGCGTCACCAACAGCGCCGAGGCCAACGCCCTTCTGCGCCGCGACTACCGCCCCGGCTGGACCCTAAACGGCTGATGCCGCGACGGGGTGAACTCTGAATGTGGATAGCTGCGTGCGGTTTTCTGCGCGAACCCCTTTGTTCAACCGGATACGTGTTCGAATAGTTGCGCGTAGGTGCAGGGCTTCAGTCCTGTCTTCTGAACGTGAGTGAAGGTCAGCTCTAACATTTTCATATCCGGGTCGAACTTCGCCAGCGACCAGGGATGCCAGATCAGAGAGACAAAGGGTCTTCTTGTCTCTAAGGCCTTATCCAGAAACACCTTGTTGACTTCAAATTCATCCTTTGGGGTTTTGCAGAAACCTCGGGGTATCGCCTCGGGAAAAGGCGGGGGCCACAGCGTCAGTCTTCTCGGTCCCCACCGGTTGTGGTCCTTGAGCAGGTTTTCGTGCCAGCCATGCCCGGGCAGCTCCCATATATCAGGGAAACCCTCGGCCTTATAGTTGAATGGCTCACGCAGCAGGGCCGGGAGCGAACAGTCGGGCCCCCAAAGAAGACTGCTGACGTACTTGAATCCTGCTTCCTGAACGAGCTTCAATACTTGCGGCTCGCCTTTGAGGGCGTTGTCGAAGCCGCAGCCCGGCCGCATTCCAATGCAGGGCCGCTCGAAGACACGCTCAACAGCCTCTTTTCCTTTGAAGATTTCATTTCGTTTCTCATCCATCGACACAGCCTGGCCGCAAAATACGTTGTCACGCAGCATCTGATGCGTATAGGTGTGCGAGGCAATTTCAAAAAGCGGGTCGTCCAGCAGCTTGCGATACTCAGCCGGATTAGCGTCGAGCGTCTTGCCCAGAATAAAAAAAGTTGCCGGCATCTCAAATCGCTTGTGGACCTCGACTATCTTACTGCACGCCGCGAGACACGCCGCCGACTCGGTATCATAAGCGGCGATGTAGCGTGTTTCCGTTTGCCCGGCTGCCTGACCTTTCGCCAGGTCGGGCAGCACCGCTGCTCCGATACCGCCTGCAACCGTGCTCCTGACAAAGTCTCTTCTGGAAATTCTGCGCACTTGGCTTACCTGCCTTTCATACATTCATCATAGCCATCCTTTTCGGATTTGGATGTCGGCGTTTCACATTTGGCAGGCAGGATACCACGATTTCCCTTTCAGAGCAAGAGCAACGCAGAAGCCGGTAAGACGTTCTCAGGCAGGATCGAGGCGCTCCCGAGCTGGTGCTTGGCGCAGGATAGCGCTAAGGTAGTACAGAAAATGTTTCTCACGAACATCGGGTGTAGAGTATTATGGCATTATGAGAACTGAGCCGTGCAGAGTTACCATAAAGAATTTGACTATTCTGCGAGTTGTAGTCCTATCAATGGCCTTTCACAGAATCCCCGCGCAAGCACTCTCCGACGTGCGCGTCACATCGGATGATGTATTGATATCCAAATCCTGCCGTATCGTCATCCCCCCCGATACGGTGATCGAGGACAAGAACAACAACGGCGTCATTCAGGTCATCGCCCCGGACATCGAAATCGAGTTCGCCGAGGGTTCCATCCTTCGCGGCTCGCCGAAAGACCAAAGGCCGGATGAATATCGGGGCTACGGCATCCGCATTGAGGGGCAGTCGAATGTCACCATACGCAGCGCCAGGATCAGCGGCTTCTGGGGCGGGCTGTGGGCTACCGGGACAAAGAAGCTGACACTTGAAGCGATTGACGCCTCCGACAACCGGCGGGCGTATCTGAGATCGACTCCCCTTTCTGAGGACGGAGGCGACTGGCTCTTTCCGCATAACAACGACGGCAACGAGTGGCTGAGCAGCTACGGTGCTGCGATCTATGTCGAGGATGCAAACGGTATCACGGTGCGGGGCTGCACGGTCCGGAACGGGCAGAATGCGCTCTGTATTGACCGAGTGAGCGGCTCGAAGATTTATGACAACGACTTTTCGTTCAACTCCGGCTGGGGAATCGCGATGTGGCGCTGCGACCGCAACGTGATCACACGCAACGCCTGCGACTTCTGCGTGCGGGGATACAGCCATAATGTATATAACCGTGGGCAGGACTCGGCCGGCATACTTATGTTCGAGCAGAACAACGAGAACATCATCGCCGAGAACTCCGCAACACACAGCGGCGACTGTTTCTTCGGCTTCGCAGGGCGCGAGGCGCTGGGCGAGACCGAAAGCCATCCGCTCGAGTGGTATAAACGGCGGGGCAACAGCAGGAACCTGCTCATCAAAAACGACTTCTCATACGCACCCGCCCACGGTATTGAGATGACCTTCTCGTTTGGCAACGTGTTCTACGGCAACCGCCTTGTGGAAAACGCAATATGCGGCGTCTGGGGAGGCTATTCGCAGGATACACTCATCGCGAGGAATCATTTTGAGGGAAACGGCGAGATGGCATACGGCCTGGAGCGTGGTGGTGTGAACATCGAACATGGCATTGCCAATAAGATTATTGAGAACGTATTCAGAAACAACAAATGCGGCATCCATTTATGGTGGGGGCTCGAGGGTGATTTCTCGAAGAAGCCGTGGGCCGCAGCAAATGGCACGGAGTCAAAGGACAACCTAATCGCTGCGAATAAATTTGAGGGTGACGTGCTGGCGTATCACTTTCGCGGGTCCAGTGAGGTCATACTCGGCCAGAATACCTTTGCCGATGTGAAAGAGCATATCCAGAAGGAAGATGCTGTTGTTATACACACCGTTGCGGACTCGACGGTCCCACAGGTCAAGGAGCCGGAGTATCCCGTTATGGGCAGTACGCGCCCGGTCGGAGCCCGCAGCCATCTGTACGGCCGGCACAATATAATCATGACAGAGTGGGGGCCATGGGATCATGAATCACCTCTGATTCGCATGGTTCAGGACAACGGTGATTCAGTCGAATATAGCCTGCACAAGATGCCTCCTACGACAGAAGTCACGGTCGAGGGTCGCAGCGTAAGCGGAAAGCTGTTACTGCCCAAGAGTACGGGGCAGCCAGCCACATATACCGTATCGACAACAGAACCCGGCGTATATCCCTATCTAATACGAGCCAAAGGAAGTGACTTCAAACAGGAGCTTCACGGCACGCTCAGTTCGGCCCTGTGGGATGTGACATTCTTCAAGTGGACCGAAGACGTTGACCCGCGTAAGGACGTAAGAGCCTGGCGAGAGCTCGCTCAGAGCAACTCTGCAGTCTCGGCTAAAGTCAAGCGAGTGGTGTTCAGCTATGGATGGGGCGGGCCAAGCGAACAGAAATTGTCGCAGTCGGTTATTGCCGCCGGTCTTGGCGGCGATTACTTCGGCATGATCGCCAAGGCGCGTGTGCCGCTCCGGGCCGGCGCGTGGGAGTTTGCAACGCTCAGCGACGATGGGGTGCGCGTCACCGTTGACGACCAGGTGGTAATCGACAACTGGAACTGGCACGGGCCGACGCACGATACGGGCACGCTCGAGCTGAGCAGAGACAAAATCGCCGAAATCAGGGTCGAGCATTTTGAAATTGACGGATATGCCGTGCTGGAATTAAAGGTCTCAGACCAGCGCTCGGTTTCCCCTTCCAGTGATTGAGCTCGGCAAAGCCAACTCTGCGCTACCTGGTGGGCAGAAGCCACTCTTGGGCGAATATCGCCAGATCACCGGCGCCAACACGTCCGCTGAAGTCCAGGTCAATTCCGCCGCACCAGCCCGGCGCAGAACACGGCGCATCCCAGGATTCGGCCAGTTGCGCCCAGTCGAGAAAATCGACCTTCGAGTCGCCGTTGAAATCGCACAGGCAGGCGATTATCTCCAGCGCGTTGTCCAGATCGCAGCTCCACGCCTCGCCGGCCTCGGGCGTGACAATTGCGTTCCACATACCGGTCTCGGCGCCGTCCAGATCGACCTGGCAAGCGATCGTGTTTGCATCCTCGACTACAACGTTGGTTGCCTCCACCCTCTTGACGTCGTCCCGGAAGACGACTAACTCGGCATCGACGTTGATCAACCGGCGGTCGCCGCCCGTGGAGTCTGTCTGGAAAAGCTCGATCTCCTCTCCGCCGCCGTTCTCAAAGAAGTCGAGGACCAGGTAATACCTCCCCGCGGCCGGGAAGTCGAAGTACATCGTGCCGGCGGTTCGGTTCTGCGTAACATCGGTTGTTGCCGCGGTGCGGCCCGTCGCGTGTTCCCCGACGAGCTGCCCGGCGATCGAGAGCGTGAAGCCCTCGTCACTATTTACGCCAAAGCACCGGATGCCGGCCGACGCTGCATAGACATATCCGGTGAACCGCACTGCATAGTTGGCGCCGTCCACGTCAAACGGCGGCGCGAAGTGGGTCTCGTTGGCCGAGAACTCCCCGTGCCCGCCTGAATTCCAGAGGTTTATCCACGGATGAACGGCGTACACGGGGTCGGTGATTCCATCGTCCGGGTGGTCCAGAAGCAGTGTCGCCGCCTCAATCCGGTCAAACGCTTCGCTGTTCTGGACGTACAGAGCGTCAAAGCCGATCTCTTCCGAGGGCTTGGTCAGTACGACGGTCGTCGCGGAACCAGGCTCAAAATTCTTTCCGTGGATCGCCAACTGCGCCGCACCGCTGTTGCATACCGGGGTCGGCGCGACTGAGGTAATCGAACAAGGCGGTATGCGGGTCACCGTAATCGAGTCCGTCAGCCCGGCTATGGGATTGCCGCCGCTGTCGAGCGCCTGAAGGACCAGGACATTCGTGCCCAGGGCAAGCGGGACGGTTACTTGAAACGCGTTGGTCTCTGGTGTGAATACCGCGGGCACCTGTACGCCGTTGACCGAGATGCCCGTCACAAGAAACGGAGCCGTACCCGCGATTGTTGCCGTCGGATTCGATGTGTAGATGTGTTTTAACCTGCCCGTGATCATGAAGACCAGCGACGGGACCTGCGGCAGGATGAAGTCCCGACGGTCATGGACAAACGCTTTGATGCCGTCCCGCCTGCTGGCGTCGCCGCCGTCGGCTATCAGGGCGTTGGCGGCATCGTCCAGATACCTATCGAAGGCCGTTGGCGGGTTCGCCGTTCCGTACGATGTCTGCCACGGGCCGTTCACCAGCACCGCGAACGCCTGCATGTACATCTGCCGGTACCGGGGGTAGTTCAGAAACTGATAAACCTCCGGGAACTCGTTGGTCGTTACCGAGAACAGATCCGTATTCGACCCGTCGCCCGATCCGAGCGTAAAGTCGATGTCCCAGGGCAGGAGATACCACTTGCCCTCCGGCAGCGCATAATAGAAGGAGTTGTTCTTGCCGCGGGTGTAACCGTAGCTGTCCCAGTCGCCGCAAGCGTGGCGAATCGCCAGAACAGCCGCGAAGTGTTGGGGATGCATGACCGACCTGATACCTGTCTCATACCCGGGGTCGCTTGACGGTCTATTCATCGCAACGGCAAAATTGAATATATGGTCCCAGTTGTCATCCTCGCGATTGGACCGCTTCTCAAATCCCCACCGATAAGTCTCTTTGAGTAGCGGGTGCCTGGCGTCGTACCTCAGCCCCTCGTCAGAGTTTGCAAATCCTGTGCCGTCGGCCGTGTACTCAAAGTAGTCGTCGATCTTGTGAATGTAGCCGTCGTTGTTGGCGGGAAACCACGCATCGATGTAGTCGCCGTTTATGGGCTGGACATCTTCGTAGTTGGCGTAGGTGTTGCCGTTGAGGACCGGACGAACGTACTCCTGCATCGAGTACTGCAGGCCCATCTGCCGATAGAACCAGTACGAAGCGCGTTCCTGGAGTGGGCCGCGGTTGCTCCCCTCGGTATTGTCGAGATTGATCTCCTCGCGGCTGCGGAATTTCTGGTCCGGATTGAAGTCGAACCTGTAAGCATACCGGCCGGTGGGATTACGCCCGAAACCGCTCCGCAGGAATGGGCTGCCGCGAAGACGGATACCGGCGTTGTAGAATACGTCGGTGTTGTTATAGACGAATGTGCAATCCATCATTTCATTGGAGAGACTCGGGCGCGATGTGAACGTGTTGATGACGTCGGTTGACATCCACACGCGGTACGTCGCAAACGGGGTGGTCGGCCGCGCGTCGCCGACGCGAACCAGGCAGGTCCGGTTGGGCACATTGGCCGAGTCCTGCAGGCGGGTAGGGAACCGTGTCGATGCAGGGCCGTCGGATGCCTCAATGTAGAACGCTCGCATTGTGCCGCCGGATGCGCTCGGGATCGTGGCCGTGAAGATGCCGTCCCCCCTGACCAGGTCGCCACTCAGTGCGTTGTCGGACATGGGCATTCCGGTGAATCCCGCGCCCCCCTCGGATCGATAGTAGAGCATAACCGATGCCACGCCGTCGTTGTCGGCCACACGTGCGGTCACGACGATCGGCTCGCTCGCTGCTGGCAGGACGGGTGTGTGTTTCACATCGAGGATGTCGGGTCCACGGTTCGATACAAACGCCGTGTTTTGCCAGCCGGGCGTGCCGAGGTTCACCGGCATGTCGAGTTCGAATGAGCACGCTGGTCGCGGCGGCTGGATGGGCGAGTTCTCCCGTGTCGTCCGCAGGAGCAGGTACCGGCTTCCCCGCAGCCACCGGGCCCAGCCGCGGAACGTCACCGTGCCGCCGCTAACGCCGGAGATCGACTGATTGATGCGGTTCGCCCCCGGATCGCCGTGACCGGTTGCAATCAGGTGCAGCGATTGAGACCCGGTGTGACTACCCTCCGTGGTCACGAAGGATCGAACGTGATTGCCGAGAATTCGCCAGCCGGACTCACCGCTCTCAAAGCCGTTGTTGCTCAGGCGGTTCGACCCATTGATAATCACTTCAAGGTCGTCGAGGAGCACCTCGCCGCCGTTGAGCAGCATAAGATCAAAAACCGTAACCACATCGTGAGTGTACTTCGTGTCGGAGCTGTTGACGGTGAACGTGAATTGCCTCCACGCAGTCTTGCCGCCCTCGTCGCTGTCGGCCCAGGCATCGGGAGTGTTGTTGTTGCTGCGCGGGTCGCGCAGCTCCATACTTGCCCCCTTGCCGTCGGCCCAGCTCGGCCATCTGCCTCCGTCGTAATACGTCACCTCATCGACGGTAATCATATTTACATCGTGCGTTTCCGGGTCCATGTATGGATACGACAGGCGGATACGCTCGCTGTGATCATCCAGCTCCCCTGAGTAAGGCCCGAAAAGGTTCGACCCTTTGACCAGATTGTTGTACACGCTTGCCATAAGGTTCGGGTCTTTGGCCACAACGAGATATGAACCCGCCGGCATCACGGCGCCGGCGCCAAATTCATAACTGATTCCGTCCGTGAAGGCCCAGCCGTTCAGCGGGACCGTCCCGGCACCCTTGTTGTACAGCTCGACATATTCGTACCGCTCGTCGCGTGTCCCGTGCTGATACATAATCTCGTTGATTACGATGTCGCAAATCCACGGCTTGGCGTTTGGCGCCGCATAGGTGGGTGAGCTCAGAGGGCCGAAGTGCTCGGATCCGTCCGGGAACCGACCGAGCGCTACGTCCGCCTCCACGGGCCCGAAACGGACCGCGTCCAAAACGCGAAGCGGTTCCGGCGAAGGACCGTTCGTGGCCAATGTCAGGAAGATCGTCTCGCCGTTGTAGGCGAGCGCGAAGGGAAATCCGCTTGGCGGCGTGCCTTCCCTGACGGCCCAGAATTCACCCGGCCGAAGCACAACCCCATCCGGGAGCTTGTACTGGAGCAAATCAAAACGACCGTCGCTCAGATAGACATTGCTCAAATTGACTGCGATTGGCCCCGGGTTGTACAGTTCAAGCCAGTCGGTACCGGGGGGCGCATCGCTATTGGCCAGCAACTCGTTAATCACCAGCCGGGTGCGAGGGTCGCCCACAGGCTCTGCCACCGCCCGCAGGATCGGGCTTACAACCAAGTCTGCGTTGGTGATGGTCGCGTTGTGGCCCTGAATTGCCAGCACGTTTGTGCCGGGAACCAGCAGGTTCAGCACACCGCTCAGGTCAACGTTGGCGATAGAGGGCGGCTCCACGCTCGGCCCCCCGCTCTGGCCATATATCGGCGGATTCCCAAGAATCCCGCCCGAGGCCGCAACTCGTTGACCGTTGAGATACAGAACGAAGCCGTCGTCGTAATGGACCTCTGTGTGCAGTTGCGTGAACGAGGCGATCTGCTTCGCCGTCAGCGTGAACCGCAGCCTCGCATATACGGATATGTACCTGCTGCGCATATCGGTCAGTTGTGTGCTGATCCACTGCAGCTCATCGGCTTCGGTGCTGAATCCGTACCCGGTGGGACCGTCAAGCCACTCGGTTGTGGCCGGATCGTCGTTAAAGGCGATTTGGGTCCAGGCAGTTGTAGCTGTCCCGCCGGCGCCCGGAGACGGTTCCTTAGTCCCCTTGAAGTACCGACCGGCGTGGCCCACATCCACGAGGGTAACGACCGTCACCTCTCCGGGCCCAACCTGGCTCTCATCCGGCCCGCCCGGTGTGCCGCCGATAAACATGCTGGGCGACCAGCTTGACGCCTCCTCCGGATCCCCGCCCAACTTGGCGAGAATCAGCGAGTGCCCCGTCCCGTCGGGCGCGTTCGGCCAGGGCCATGTGTCATTGTATCGGAACGATATGAGAATCTCGCCGTTGGCGTTGGAAAGCTCGAGACGCTCGCCGTCGTTGTCCAGACGACCCGAGGTGAAAGGGCCATACACGCCGGTAATCCCGTATGCCGCCTCCACGGCAGCCGGATCCCACGCCACCACTAAGTACTGTTTGGCCCCGAGGATTGTCCCCGGCGCGAACGTGTACTCTATGCCGTTCGTAAACGCATACCCGCTGAGGTCCTCGAAGACGCCCTGGTCGTTGTACAGCTCAATGAACTCGAGAGTCTCTTCCCCATCGGGCGTCCCACCCTGCTCGGCCGGGTGGTACATCAGCTCGCTGACCACAAGAGCCATGCCGCTCTGCGCGGCCCACAGCACAACTAAGCAAGCCAGCGCCAACAAACCCAATAGGGGTCGCTCTTTTCTTTCCATACGTACCGGGTCCCTTCTCCAGTGATTGTGACCGGCTTATATTTCTTCCAACTATATTAATGCGATCTTCTATTTACCTACTACTATCATAGCAATAATCCTCAGAATTTCAAGCATTATCCATCCCCCAGGAGCGAATTTTTACGAATACCCCCATTGTAACCACTCGTCGTTCCGGCAGAGCCTTTATGGTCCGGCGCTTGCCACAGCCGGGCGTGCATCAAACCGCCCTTGGAAATGCTGCTCTGTAAGGCCTGATTTACAGGGTAGTCATTATCGGAAGCTTGTATTATCAGGGCAGACCTCGTATTCTAATAGGCTCGCAGATGCCATACTTGCGAAAGCAGGTATCCAGTAGTCTGCCGGCCGGGTGTTATGGCCGAAGAACTCGTTAAGTAACAATAATTGACTCAAACTGACCGGTTCACCTTGTCATACCTGCGAAAGCAGGTATCCAGTAGTCTGCCGGCTGAGTCGATTCCCGCTGGAGTTTACCCCGCACCCCGATGCGGGGCGGGAATGACACACTGTGCTATATTGCTGTTGTATATGGGCTTATCGTCCCTTTTTTTTGAAAACCGGTCAGTTTGAGTAACAGTAATTGAGGTACTTGATATGAGAAAGCTTGCTATTGTGACGGTGTTGTCTATATTCGCATGCACGACTTTGTGCCGTGCCCGAGATGTCGTGCTCAGCATTGACCCGGACAACGTGGCTGGGCGGATCGACCAGAAAATCTACGGGCATTTCCTCGAGCACATCTTCCACTCCGTCAACGGCGGACTCTGGGGCGAGATGATCTGGGACCGCAGCTTCGAAGGCGGCGCCACGCCCGAACCCCAATGGGGCATCGACCACGACGTGCTTGTCCAGAACAGCCTCGGCACGAATGTCCGTCTTCTCTTCGGTGATCCGAACTGGAAAGACTACGAATTTACGTTAGAGGCCGAAAAGGTGAGCGGCGAGGAAGGATTTCTTGTCCTCTTCCGCGCAGCCGCCGACGACCATTTCTATTGGCTTAACCTCGGTGGCTGGGGCAATGTGCGCCATTCGCTCGAACGCGGCGGCAAGGGCCAGGAACGCTGGGGGACGGTTGGACCCCGTGTCGATGGGAAGATTGAGCAGAACAAGTGGTATCGCATCCGCATCCGCTGTGCAGGCCCAAAGATCGACGTCTGGCTCGATGACGACAAGATAATCGAGTTCACCGACGAGGCGGGCAAGCACCTCTCCGGGCGCGTCGGCGTGGGGACGTGGGCCACAAAGGCACGGTTCAGGAATCTGAGGGTTGTCTCACTCGACGGCAAGACACTGCACGAGGGGCTGCCGCAAATCAAGAGCGTGCCTCCAACTGCCCATTCGTGGCGCGCCTATGGGCCGGGCAAGGTATATTCGACATCCGAGGGACCGCTCAACTGTGATTTGTGCAAGGCCGTAGAGTCGCAATCGCCCGAGACCGGGCTTGAGCAGGGGCCGTTGAACCTGCACAAGGGCCTGACGTACTACGGCTCATTGTGGGCGCGCGGCAACGCGAGTGAGGGGCTGGTCGTTCGTCTCCTCGACGGCGACAAGACGCTTGCCCGGAAGGTCCTGCCGAAACCCAAAGAAAATTGGCAGTCGTTTGCCTTCAAGCTGAAACCCAACACGACGACCCCAAACGGGACGATTCAGGTCGGTGTCCTCGACGAGGGCCGCGTGTGCATTGACCAGGTCAGCCTGATGTCTGCCGATTCGAAAAAAACCGGCGGCTTTCGTCCTGACCTGTTAAACGCTATCGCCGATCTAAAACCGCCCGTTATCCGCTGGCCCGGAGGCTGCTTCGCCTCGGCCTATCGCTGGAAGGACGGCGTATGCCCTCAACACAAGCGCGTCAAGTACCCCAGAAGCTTATGGGATGATGTCGATATCAACTCCTTCGGGACCGATGAGTTTATCCGGATGTGTCGCGTCGTGGGGGCCGAACCGCTGATTGTAGTCAATATCGGCACGCAGCAGTGGAACGGGCCAGGCCGCCGCGACGCCTTCATCCAGGAGGTCAAAGACTGGATCGAGTACTGCAACGGCCCGGCGACCTCCACCTGGGGCAAGGTGAGGGCCGATAACGGACATCCCAGACCCTACGACGTCAAATACTGGGAGATTGACAACGAGACCTGGCACATGGGAGCCGAGCGGTACGCTGATTGGGTCCGCATCTTCGCACAGGCGATGAGGCAGGTCGATCCGGGGATTAAGCTGGCGGCCTGCGGCAGCGGCGGATATGGCGACGGCGCAAATGGATTGGACTGGAATAGAATAATCATCGACCGATCCGCCGAGATGATCGATTATCTGAGCATCCACCATTATGAGAACCCCAACAACTTCGCCGAGGGACCTCGCCGGTATGAGGATTTCTTTCGCAGGACAGGCGAGCTTATCGCAGGTTCAGGCAACCCGCGCCTGAAAATTTATGTCTCGGAATGGAACGCCCAGAGCACCGACTGGCGCACGGGCCTTTACTGCGGCGGTCTGCTCAACGCGTTTGAACGTTGCGGCGATACCGTGGAAATGGGCGGCCCCGCCCTGTTTCTCCGCCACAGCTCCGCAAAGGCGTGGGATAACGCATTCATCAACTTCGACCACCGCACCTGGTTTCCCGCCCCGAACTATGTCGTTATGAAGCTCTGGCGGGAGCATTACGCGCCGTTCCGGGTGCAGACCGACGGCGACAGCGGCCCCCTCAACGGTTCTGCGAGCAAAACGGCAAACGGAGCGAAGCTATATTACAAGGTTGTCAACCCCGCGCAAGAGCCGGTTTCCGTTGAGCTGAACGTCAAAGGTCGCTTTCCGGTCCGCTCCGCCGCGATGCAACTAATTAGCGTCGATTCTCTGGAGGCCCGCAACACGCTCGACGAACCGAATCGCATCCGGCCTGTTGCAGCCGAAGTCAAGACCGACGGGCAGTCTATACGGTTCACAATGCCCGGCTTCTCGGCGGCCGTCGTCTCTATCAACCGCAGGTAATAATCTTAGAGTTCCGCGCGCTTCTAAAGCAGCCTCTTGAAAGGATCCTGCTGTAAAGGATGAAATCTCGGATGAGAAAAAGGCCTTCACAAAGAATTCGATTCGGAATCGCGCTGCTGTTGGGCGCGGTCTTACTTTGCAGCCCGACCCTCACAGCAGCCGTTTACAACCTCAAGATCGTCACCGACGCCTCCCCTGACTACTACGACACCGAGAGCATGATCCACAGCATAACGGGCAAATGGCAAACGCCCGCTCAGAAATGCTGGGCGATGTTCTACTGGAACCACATCGCCCGCAGACAAACCAGCCCGATGATTGTCCACGGCCTCGAATGCACCGACCCCATCCGCCAGTTCAACGACTACGGCTATACGATGTGCAGCACCATCGCCGGCGTCAACTGCTCGATATGGGATGCTATGGGATACCCGGTCAAGTTTTGGGACATATCCCTCCACACCGTGCCCGAAGTGAGCTACGACGGGCGATGGCACATGTACGACAACAGCATGTCGGCGATCTATACCCTCTGTGACGGCAGCACAATCGCCGGCGTCGAGGATATCGGCAGGGAGGGAAGCTGCGCCCTGTCCGCAGGAAGGGTCGAGCCGGGACATATCGCCCGGTACCACTGCCTCAACGCCAATGCCGCGAATAGCTTCCTCACCGGCGCCGATTGTCCGCGCGACCTCGAGCAGGAATATCGCTGTTTTAATCCCAACGGCCTTAAACACCGCTATTACTACACCAACCAGGACCGGGGACATCGCTACATCCTGAACCTCCGAGACAATGAATCTTACACTCGCTGCTACAAGAGTCTTGGGACCTCTGCCGATTTCTATGTGCCCAACAACGGCAAGGACCCCGAGGCGGCGAATCCTCGCTACCGAATTAGAGGCAACGGCCTCTGGACCTTCAAGCCTGCACTGAGTGACGACGGATTGAAAACCTCCGCCTACAGTATCTCCGATTGCAGGGCCGTCGAACCATCCGGCGTGATGCCTGTCCAGGCCGGGAAAAGTGGAGAAGTAGTCTTCAAGATTCAGGGCGCCAACGTGATAACTTCGATGTCAATCAAGGCGGCCTTCAATAGAAAGGCCGAAGCCGATCTTAACCGTATATCCGTCAGCACAACAAACGGCCTGACCTGGAAGCAGCTTTGGACAAACCGGCAGCTCGGCGAGACTGCGACGGAACTCAAGCTCATCGACGAAGTTAATGGCGCCTATGAAGTCCTGGTCCGAGTAACCCTCATGGGCGAGAGAAACCCCGCCGATAGTTGCCTCAAAGATATAGAATTCAACACCGTCACAATGCTAAACAGCAAGACCCAGCCAAAGCTCCTTCTCGGACGCAACACCGTCTATGTAGGCCTCGGCGACCAAACGGACTCGATAGTAATCTGGCCCGACCTCCAGGCCGACAGCTACAAACCATACATAGTCGAACAGGAAAACATAATCTCCGAACCGAAGCACC
The DNA here is from genome assembly GCA_964354365.1 of uncultured Pirellulales bacterium. Taxonomy (GTDB): domain Bacteria; phylum Planctomycetota; class Phycisphaerae; order Sedimentisphaerales; family Anaerobacaceae; genus CAYGZM01. The sequence continues at coordinate 1,847 of CAYGZM010000012.1, read as the reverse complement.
CCGGCTATCAAGGCGTAATGCACGCGATCGAGCCTGGCCGGGATGCGTATGTTGTTTTCCGGATAGATGCACCGCAGGATATTGCACGCATAAGCTACGGGGGCCGCTTCTATAATCGAGCGCCCAAATCACACATTGACCTGCTCCATTCCTTTGATGGTGGAAAAACCTGGATGAAGAGCTACTCTCTGACAACGACCGAGCCGCCCTGGGATGTAATCCGTTACGAAACCATAAACGCAATTCCTCTCGGCGCTCGGTCCGTGCTTTTCAAGTACCTTCTCAACAGCTCCGCCGCCGGGGCGGATGCCTGCAGCATTTACGCCGTGCGAATGGAAGCCGAGCACGCGCCGAACAACGCAACCTTCAAGCCGATTGAAGTCACGTTCAACTGGAGCGAAGTGCAGCAGGATTATTCGCTCATTGAGCGCAGCCACACACAATTAGTGACCAAAGCGCCTTTCAGATATACGCTCAACGTGGGCGGCAGCGACCACCCCGTAATGAATTCGCTGCGCGTGAATCTCAAGGCCTCGACGGGCGACATAAAGTACGGCTATTCGGACGGGCGTGACCTCGGCGGCGCCAAATTTGTCCCCCGATGGGTTTCGTACGGAGAGAACCTCGCCCGCGGCAAGCCCTACAAAGTCTCAGTCCCATCCAGAACTCACTGGGACGCAGGAGACCCTGACGGCACCAAACTCACCGATGGCGTTATGGGTCCGCCCTACGCCGGCGGGATCGGCCCGAGATACGCCCTGTGCTGGGACAAAGGCGACAACCCCGTTATTGACGTTGACCTGGGCGAAGTGAAATCCTGCGGCGCCTTTCGCATTCATCTAAGCGCCGGCTGGCCCTGGTGGGACGCGATGAAAGGCCAGGTCAACGACAAGGTCGAGCTGCTTATTTCGGAAGATGGCCAGAGCTTTCGCAGTCAGGGCTTTTTCGCTCTCAATCTGCGATGGAAGGATGTCCCCGCCAACCACATGATGCCGGACGATGAGACTGCGACCGGATTTACCTATGCTCTCATTCCCGAATCGCCCATCCGCACCCGTTACGTTCGTTTCAGGATTACCTCCGAGCGGACTCTCACGGTTAGTGAAGTACAGGTCCTCGACTCGATCCGATACGAGCCCTTTGACTTCAAGATAGCCCTTCCCGACGAAAGAGGATAGTTCTCTGAGTCTAATCTTCCGCCAAAACCGACGTGCTTTGGCTGCCTATCTTGATTTGATAGCGGCCGGGCTTGCCCGCCCAAGCGCCGGCGGGCTTGTCCAGCCTGAGAGTAAAGCTCACCTGCTGACCTCCCGTTCGAGCCCAGACGCGTTTGGAATCGACGGTCACACCGTCGATACATAGCTCGACCGGGCTTCCATCAATAAACGTGTCCTTGACCTCGGCTGTTACGGTAAAGGGATCATCTATTTTGACCGTCTTTTTGGATACCTGCAGGTTGGCGCATTCATAGTCGCTGCGTATATTCCAGCCGCCGACCTCAACGGTGGGGGCCTTGCCGCGCAAATCCTTCAATGCGAAGCTCGCACAGACTTCTTTTGATTCGTGCGGCAACAAGCTGAAGTAGTTGTCATCCCAGAAAACGGGCAGTATTTCATCGCCGCCGCGCCCGTTTGTCGCGGCTAAATGCACGAAGAAAGCCAGCTTGTCCGTCGGATTCTCGACCCTAACACGGACAATCTTTTCTTTGCTGCGATTCTCAGTCTTGTATGACGTCTTAAGGTCAACCAACGGCAGCTTCTTGAGCTCGCCGAGATTCTCCAAATCGCCCGACGACAGCCAATAGAAGTTATCCGAGAGGACTTTCCCATCCTGGCTGTTCAATTCGA
>CAYGZM010000011.1:0-45774 GCA_964354365.1 uncultured Pirellulales bacterium | reverse complement strand
CAGGTGCGTCGGGCTATTGACCAGGAGATGATCGATGTCGCGTGATGAGATAATGCTGGTGCACGCATACTTCGGCATCGACAATGATATCCTCTGGGACGTTGTGCAGAATAAAGTGCCTCAACTGGCCGAGGCAATAGGCACTTTCCTGGAGGAACGGCAACCGTGACGCCATCCTCGAAATCGCAAGAAATGAAGGTTTGACTGTCACAGCTTAACGGCAATATTTCCTTAAGACAATTCGGAGGGCATTTGGCGCAATTAAAGTAGGGCGGGGCTTCCCCCGCCAAACCGGACTACATTTTAGAAAAGTTGTCGGGCATGATAAGAACGTGCTATAAATGCCAAAAAGACCTAAAAAATGAACCTGCGATTCGAGGTCAGCATGGACTGCTTTGTTTTCCTTGCCGTTATATGCTTGATAAAGCTGGAGGAGAGGCATTTTTGGCGTCCCATCCAAATTATTCTGTGGAGAAGAAGCAATGGGAACAAAACTATGGAGTAAGATGGAGAAAATACAAACGAATGGAGAAATTGAGGGATATTGTGGAGACTGTAGTAGCTTTACAGAGCAAATAGCACTTAACGGCTTTGATTGTAATGACTTATACAAGGTCCCAGTCAGCCAATCGGAGCTTCTGACCTACTGTTGCGGCAGATTCAAGCGTTAAACTTGGTTTTTCTATGATTCCGCCACAAATGACGATTGGCCGCCGAGCAGTACACTCTGTAACCTTGCTACAGTCTCATATTGTGGGATATATTTATGGCTTGACGGTGATATCTTGTTTAGTGGTACTTGGAATCGCCTCAAAAGCAGGATTATGGAGTTATTGGTGTGGTTGGCTGGCTGCGGGAGCCATAGGAACAATACTGGCTTCATCGGTTATTAGCGCTATAATCGGCGAGGTTGCCAACAAATATCGTAGTCCTTCCCCGCCATGCGAACCACCCAATACGCTAAATTCTAAGCCGGAGTTGGTTTTCGATGAGAAACGCCGTATTGAGGTAGAAACTCGACATTTTAGAATATCAGATAGGCACATGGGACAGAAAGAACAGGCAGGTTGGCAGGGAATAAGAGAAAAATGCTTGGAACGAGATGGTTATGTGTGTCGGATTTGTGGAGCAAAGAGAAACCTCGAAGCTCATCATGTCGTGCCAGTATCGAAGGGGGGAACGGATTGCCTACAGAATTTAGTAATATTATGTTCCGTATGTCACGAACATCAAGACTACTATGACCACAAACTACTGATACAGATGGCGAAGCTACTGGGAAGGAAGCATTTTGAAGATTAGGGCTTTTAACGGAGGTTCCGTGTAGAAAGGAGTTCTCAATTCCACGGGTCAAGCCCCGCCCTGCGAGTGGATTCCTGCTTACGTAGCAATGACAGAATTACGAGCACCCCCTACCTACGACTTGCAGGGGCAATCGAGCAACGAGTCACGAGCGACGAATTATGGTGGGCATTTTGCGCAGGCGGAGCGGAAGAGCATTGTGCTGAGGTAGCGGTCGCCGCGGTCAGGGATAAGGGTGACGACGGTTCCGGATTTCATCGCCCCGGCGACCCGCAGGGCGCCGGCGACTGCTGCACCGCTGGATATGCCGGCGAAGATGCCCTCCTCCGAGGCGAGTCTGCGTGCCGTTGAGAAGGCCTCTTCATCCTGCATCGGGATAATGTCGTCCAATTGCGATGAGTCGTAGATCTCCGGGACGATTGCCTCGCTCATATTTTTGAGGCCCTGAATCGCGTGGCCGGGTGTTGGCTCGATGCCGATGATCCTTATGTCTTTCGATTTCTCCTTGAAATAGCGCGATGCGCCCATCAGCGTGCCGGTCGTGCCCATGCCGGTGACGAAGACGTCGATGTCGCCTTTTGTCTGTTTGTAGATTTCAGGCGCTGTGGTTTCATAATGAGCGAGGGGGTTGTTGGGGTTGGTGAACTGGTTTGGCATAAAATACCTGTCCGAGTCCTGTTCGAGGAGCTTATGGGCCATTCTGATCGCGCCGTCGGTGCCCTGCTGGGCGGACGTGAGGATGACTTCGGCGCCGAAGGCTTCAAGGATATGGCGGCGTTCGGTGCTGACACATTCGGGCAGCGTAAGCTTGACGCGATAGCCCTTGGATGCCCCTATCATCGCCAGCGCGATTCCGGTATTGCCGGAGGTCGGCTCGAGGATTGTCTTGCCGGGCTTCAGTTCGCCCGATTGCTCGGCCTTTTCGATCATATAGAGCGCGGGGCGGTCCTTGACCGAGCCGCCGGGGTTGTTGCCCTCAAGCTTGGCGAAGATTCTGACCTTGCGGTTCGTATTGATGCGCTTCAGCTCCACCAGCGGAGTATTGCCTATAGTCAATGCAATGCTCATCGACTTGCTCCTTTACTTGTCCGGTTAAGGCTTCTGCAAAATTGCAGGTTAGACCTATACTGTTGAAGAAAATCTCTTTTATGATTTTCTTCAATAATTACCTATGCGATTATGAGACAATACATTACCGTTGAAAAGAAAAAATCAACAAACGATTTTTTCTTTTCCAAGTAGGCCTAACCTGCAATTTTGCAGAACTCATTGTCCGGCTGTAAAAGGCGAATTCTACCAGAGGAACGCCTATTGTCAAAGCCATATCCGCCGATTCTTCGCCCCGGCGGTTGCCGACGCAGCATCGACAGCGAGAAGAAAGACTGTTGCGGACGTCGGACTGGACAGGGCGGCCGGAACGTGGTAGATTGGCGAGGCGTGCAAGACCGACGATAATGCTCACTGCGGGGACGATAAATGGTGAACAAAACGAACAGCGAACAATTTGATAGCGGCAACGGGCGCGCCGGCGAGGAAGCAAGGCTGGACTTTGTTCGGCAGATTGTGGCCGAGGATTTGAAGACTGGTAAGTGGGGCGGGCGCGTGGTGACGCGGTTTCCGCCGGAGCCCAACGGCTATCTGCACATCGGGCACGCAAAGAGCATCTGCCTGAATTTCGGCATCGCTGCGGAGTTCGGCGGGACGTGCCACCTGAGATTCGACGACACCAATCCCGAAAAGGAAGAGCAGGAGTACGTCGATTCGATTATCGAGGACGTTCGCTGGCTCGGCTGGGACTGGGGCGAGCATTTGTATTACGGCTCGGACTACTTCGAGCAGATGTACGAGTACGCCGTCCAGCTTGTCAGAAAGGGCGAGGCTTACGTCTGCGACCTGACGGCGGATGAGGTCACGCAATATCGCGGGACACTGACTAAGCCCGGCAGGGACAGCCCGTATCGCAATCGCGGCGTCGAGGAGAATCTCGACTTGTTTGAGCGAATGCGGAAAGGCGAGTTCACGGACGGCTCGCGGACGCTGCGGGCAAAGATCGATATGGCCCATCCCAACCTCAATATGCGCGACCCTGTGATGTACCGAATCCTGCACGCCGAGCACCACCGCACGGGCGCCAGGTGGTGCATCTATCCGATGTACGATTGGGCGCACGGGCTGGAAGATTCGGTGGAGGGGATTACACATTCGATATGCACGCTCGAATTTGAGAACCATCGTCCTTTGTACGACTGGTTCCTCGACGAGTTAGACGTATATCATCCGCAGCAGATTGAGTTCGCCCGGCTGAACCTCACTTACACGGTGATGAGCAAGCGAAAGCTCCTGCAGTTGGTGCAGCAGGGCCGGGTCAACGGCTGGGACGACCCGCGGATACCGACTATCAGCGGGATGCGACGGCGAGGCTATTCGCCCGCTGCTATTCGAGAATTCTGCAGGCGGATCAGCGTCAACAAGTTCAACAGCACCGTCGATATGGCCCTGCTCGATCACTGCCTGCGCGAAGACTTGAACAAGACGTCCCCGCGAGTTATGGCCGTGCTCCACCCGCTCAAGGTCGTTATCGACAATTACCAGCAAGGGCAGGTCGAGGAGCTCGACGCCGTCAACAATCCCGAAGACCCTGCCGCCGGGACACGGAAGGTTCCTTTCTCACGCGAGCTGTACATCGAGCAGGAGGATTTTATGGAAGAGCCTCCCAAAAAATTCTTCCGCTTAGCGCCCGGCCGGGAGGTCCGCATGCGCTACGCATATTTCATTACGTGCACGAACATTGTCAAAGACAATGGCGGCAACGTTACCGAGCTGCACTGCACCTACGACCCCGCCACGCGGGGCGGCGACGCGCCCGACGGCCGAAAGGTCAAATCAACGCTGCATTGGGTCTCAGCCGACAAGGCGCTCGATGCCGAGGTCCGCCTCTACGATAATCTCTTCACAAAGGAAAATCCCGACGATGCCCCCGAAGGCGAGAACTTCACCTCCAACCTGAATCCCAACTCATTAGAGACGTTGTCCTCGTGCAAAGTCGAGCCGTGTCTTGCTGGCGCAAGGCCGCTGAACAGATACCAGTTCGAAAGATTAGGCTATTTCTGCGTGGACCACGACAGCTCCGCCCATAAGCTCGTCTTCAACCGCACCGTAACCCTCCGCGACACCTGGGCAAAAATACAAAAACAGCAAGAGACATAGAGTGACACAAGCCCGAAGGGTAAGCGCCGGGACAAATCCTCGCCCGAATACAAAGCATACGCGAAACGGACAAGGGAGAAACTCAAAAAGGCCGTGGAAGAATCGCAAAAATGTTGTTAGGCGCCCGAATGCCGCTACGCCTTGCCGAGCAGCAAGAGCAGGTCGATGATGAACAGCAGCACGATGGTCGCTTCGAGCACAAACATCAGAAAATCGGCTCTGTCCTGCTGCAGAATCTGGTAGAGGCTGCCAAGCGTTTCGAGTTTCTCATCGACGATGCGGTGCCAGTCGGAGAGATGAAACCTGTGGGCCAGATTTGCGTGGATTTGCGCCAGATACCAGTCCCCAAAGAACTTCGTTATGTTGGACAGTTCGTCGTCCAGCCGCGAGAGGTCGATCCGCAGCTCACGAAGTTTCTTACGGGTCTCCCGTTTGGAGTGAAATCCCACCTGTGAAATATCGCGGTATGAGACCTGCAGGGCGTCATCAAGTATGTGGTCGTATGCAGCAAGCTCCACCAGCTGCACATTGGCAAATTCGATCATGTGCAGGACGTCGTCAAGCGCCTCTTGCTGCCCGACGACCAGCGCGGAGTGCCAGTCAACAAGGACCAAATCCCGGTCATAGTAGCTAATATAAAGACTTGTGGATTCGGTGACCTCCTGGTCGGACAGGTGCGCCGCATCCTCCTCCTGGGTGAGCAGCGCGGCGATGCTGCGGTGGCTGGCTTTCAGCCATTGCTCCGCGCCGATTTGCCGGCCGTCTTCGGTCTGCAGCGGCGGCTCGCTCAGGCAGAAAACGGTGTAAGCTTCGCTCTGGGTCAGCGCCGGCAGCGGCCGAATACAGTGCGGTTCGAGGTCTCGGCGGACCTGCTCGGCAAGCTCATTCACCTGCTGGTCGAGCGACTTACCGACCAGTTGCACCTCATGGAAACCCACCAGCTCGTCCAGCGAGGCGACATCGAACGGGATGCGAACCTGAATACTTATCGCGCCGATGTCGAACAGTTTGACGCTCCGCCTGATCAGGACCTCGCGGCCGTTCGCCAGCTGCCCGGTCTCAGGAGGGAATTCGGCGACCGCGGGCCGGTAGAAGAACATCTGCCTTGGGCTTCGCTTGTTAGGCGCTATCAGGTAGTCTCTGGTTGGCTGTGAGAGAATATGGTCCACGCGCTGGCGTTTCATGTCGTATGCCAGGTCGTAAGCGTAGATATAAGCAACCTCGCCTCGGTAGCGTACCGCGTTCCAGTCATCGGTCGGTGAATCGCATCTTGTTGGGACAGTAGTCATTTCAGCTCCCTTGCCGCAAGGGCATGAACCTCCGGCAGATTTCTCAGCCGAAGAGCTCCTTGAATTTTTCAGCGATGTCGGGGTGTTCGCAGAGGGTTTGGCCGATGAGGACCGCTCTGACGCCGACTTTCATCAGCTTCTCGATGTCGGCGCGGGTTTTAATTCCGCTTTCGGCGACCAGCTCATTCGTGTTATCGAGCAGCTCGGCCAATCGGCTGGTCGTATTCAAATCGACGTGCATCGTCGTAAGGTCGCGATTGTTGATACCGAGGACGCTGTAGCCCTTTTTGGGAAAGCCGATGAGGCTGCGGACGCTCAAAAGCGTATCGGCCTGGTGGACTTCGAGAAGGACGGTCAGCGTCAGCTCCGCTGCGGTTATCATCAGGTCCATCAACTGGCCGGGCTTTAGGGCTTCGGCTATGAGCAGTATTGCATCGGCGCCGGCGGCTCGGGATTCATAGACCTGCCATATATCGATGATAAAATCCTTTCGCATCACGGGCAGATCAACGGCCTGATTTATCCGCTCTATATATTCGAGCCGACCTTGGAAATACTTTTCATCGGTCAGGACGCTGATTGCCTCGGCGCCGCACCTTTCATAGACTTGAGCGATTGCAACGGGGTCGAAATCCCTGCGAATCAGGCCCGCCGACGGCGAGGCCTTCTTGACCTCGGCGATGACGTTTATTCCCCGCCGGTTACGTTTGGTCACGGCCTTGTAGAAGTTGCGGCACTTAGGGAGTCCGCCGACATACTCCTTGAGCTGCTCAAGGCTCCTTTGCGACCGGCGGTCTTCCACCTCCGACCGCTTGTCGGCGATGATCTTGTCTAATATATTGGCCAAAGCAATCTATCCGTTATCAGGGCGGCAATACGCAATCGCTATTCGGTTTTCGGCTGGATCTGCTCGGCGACTTTGACATAGCCCATTCGCAGCTCGTTGAGGGCGCCTTTGAGGGCTTTCTCCTCGGCTTTGGTCAGGTTGCCTTTGGTTTTCCCCTCGAGGGTCTCGAGCATATCGATATTGTACCTGGCCAGTTCAAGGTCCGGCTCTTTGTCTTCCTGGCCCTCGACCTGCAGCAGACCCAGGGCAAAGACCGTCTGCGTGGCCAGCATACTTATAAGGGCGGGGAGGTTGCCTTTGGGCAAAGGGCCGTGCCGCGGTGTTTGTTCTTGCTTTTTCTTCTCGGTTTGTTCCTGCGCGGCCAAGATTTCTTTTTCCTTCCGGGCTTCGGCCTTCCAGTCTTCGTCGATTATGATCTTTGTCTCTTTATTCGCTTCTTCTTTAGCCATGACTTATGCGCCTCAGTAAATTCCGTTGATTCCCATTACCTGCGATACTTTTTCATACTCCTATCGACGTCGCGCTTTTGCTGGCGCTCACTGATAGTCTGCCTTTTATCATACTGTCTTTTTCCCCTGGCCAAGGCCATCTCCACCTTTGCCAGGCCCCTGTTGTTGAAGTAAATCCGCAGCGGCACGAGGGTGAAGCCCCGTTGTTCGAGCTTTGTCGTTATTCTGCGGATTTGGGCCTTGTGGAGCAATAGTTTTCTACTTCTTATCGGCTCATGGTTTGAAATTGAGGCCTGCTGGTACTGCGCGATGCTCGCACCGACGAGCCAGCACTCGCCGTCACGGATTCTCGCATAGGAGCCGCTCAGGTCGGCCTGGCCGGCACGCAGCGACTTGACTTCCGTGCCCAGCAATTCAAGCCCCGCCTCGAACTTCTCGACAAGCTCGAAGTTGTGATAAGCCTTTTTGTTGACCGCTGCCGGACCGCCTTGGTCCTTGCTCGATTTCTTTGCCATTTGGGCAATGATAGCAACGGCAGGCGGAGTTTGCAAGAGCACAACAGAACCAGGTGGCACGGGCGTCCCGCCCGTGTTTGACGTCACCCCACATCCGCTCAACGCATCTGGGGTTCAGGTTCAAGAGCCACTGTGGACAGCCTGACCATTTTGGAGGTCATCGGCTTAGGAATCGCTATCCCCGGCAGAAAGACACGGCGCGTTTAAGAAATCACGTCGCTTGAATTGACTATCCAGGGCACTGTCCTACGCTATCACTTTTATTTGGGCTTCTTTACGGGCCAGGGCTGGACGCCGCATCGCCTGGCCCATGCTTCGTACAAAGCCTTTAGCTCTTCGACCTTCTGCGGATTTGCATTAGCCAGGTTATTCAACTCTGTGCGGTCGGCCTCCATATCGTAGAGCTCCCATCCGCCGGGATGCTTGGAGACGAGCTTCCACTTGCCCTTTCGCACGGCGCGGTTGCCTTCGTGCTCCCAGTATATCGCCTCACGCTCAATCAGTTTGTTGTTGAAAGCAGGCGCGAGGCTCCTGCCTTCCAGCGGCGTTATCTTGTTCCCATTGTATTCGGTCGGGTATTTGGCGGCGGCGACGTCCACGCAGGTCGCCATTATGTCGATAAGATGGCCGGGCTGATGACAAAGCTTTCCGCGCGCCTTTATCCGCGCGGGCCAGTGCGCGATCAGCGGCGTGGAGATTCCGCCCTCGTGGACCCAGTGCTTGTACTCGCGGAAGGGCGTGTTGGAGACGTTCGCCCAGTTTCTGCCGTAGCCGATGTAAGTGTCGGCGGGCCCCGGCATAACGTCCGGCCCGCCGCGTACCGGCCTGCCGTCGCGGGTCTTCATAGGCGGCCAGATTTGGGGCTGAAGCTCGTCGGGGGACATGGGCGTGCGGTCCTTAATCGCGCCGATCCACTTGTCGTTGACATCCGAGCCTCGCCCCATACCCTCAGCGCAGCCGCCGTTGTCCTGGAGGAAGAAAATCAGCGTATTGTCGAGCACGCCTTGCCTTTTCAACTCGGCGACGATCCGGCCGATGCCCCGGTCCATACTATCGACCATAGCCGCATAGACTTCCATACAGCGGGCCTCCCACTCCTTATTTTTTACCTCGTCCCAGTCGCCGGCCTGCGGGCTGAGCCGCCAGTCCTTACTGATTAACCCCATTTTTTTGGCGCGCTCGAAGCGCTGCAAGCGGTAGTATTCGTAGCCCTTATCGTATTTGCCTTTGTATTTGGCGATGTCCTTTTCGAGGGCGTGCATCGGCCAGTGGGCGGCGGTGTAGGCGACGTACGCAAAGAAGGGCGTGTCCGGCGAGTGTTGGCGGTGGTCTTTGATGAATCCGACAGTGTTGTCGCTGATTGCATCGGTGTAGTAGAAGATTTTGGGTTTGTACTCCGGGTCGTTGCCGGGCGTGATATAGGTATTGTCGCGGCAGAGGGTGGTCGGGTCGTAGAAGCTGCCGCCGCCGGTGATCGTGCCGTAGAATTTGTCGAAGCCGCGCTGCAGAGGCCAGTTGTTTTTAGGTCCGTCTTTTCCGGTGTGTTTTGTCACGTGCCACTTGCCGATCATATATGTGCCGTAGCCGGCCTGCTTGAGCGCCTCGGCGATAGTGACACAGTTGCCGCTCAGATCGCCTCGGTAGCTGTCATAGCCGGAGTCGCCCGTCATGTGTCCGATGCCAGCCTGGTGCTGGTAAAGCCCGGTCAGCAGTGCGGCCCTGGTCGGACAGCAGCGGGCCGTGTTGTAAAACTGCGTGAAGCGCAGACCCCCGGTGGCCAGCTTGTCAAGGTTGGGGGTGTGGATGTCGCCGCCGTAGCAGCCGATATCCGAGAAACCCATATCGTCCGACATGATAACGATTATGTTGGGCTTTCCGTTCCGCCCGGCGGTCGCGGACTGCGATGCGCCAAGGCAGCCCGGCATTGCCCCTGGGGCCAAGCCCAGCGATGCGACTCCAAGACCTAATGCCTTGATGAATTGACGGCGGTCGATTATTTTTTTGGTGGCGGCAGTCTCTTCCATAGTCTTCGTTTTGACCTCCATGCGCGACATATCGTGTGTCAGTTGCTACTGATGCGTTTGGCCAACTGGTCCTCACCGGGCGTCAGGTTCGCTAAGTGCAGGGCGACCTCCTTGCGAATTTCCGCGAGCACCTCTGGGTTTTTTTCGGCAATGTCGAAATGCTCGGACGGGTCGTGGCCGAGGTGGTAGAGCAGCGGCGGGTCGTGCATAGCCTCCTGGTCCTTGCCGTAGGCCGACCTGGTGATATAGTGGGCCTTGTATTGGCCTTTGCGGACGGCATAGAGCTTTGCGCCGCGGTAGAAAAACATCACGTTGCGTGGACTGGGTCCTGCGCCTAATAGGGCGGGCGAGATATCCACGCCGTCGAGCACGCGGTCGGTTGGAGTCTCGGCCCCAGCCAGCGAAAGGATAGTCGGCAGGAAGTCGAGCGTGCTGCCAATATCCTGGATTGTCCGGCCCGCTTTGATTCGGCCCGGCCACCACGCGATAAAGGGCTCACGCATCCCGCCATCGAAGGTGCAGCCCTTGCCCTCGCGCAGCAGGCCGGCCGAGCCGCCATTGAGCTTCTGGGTGAGCCACGGACCGTTGTCGCTGGTGAACAGCACGAGCGTATTCTCGGCGAGCTTGAGGCGGCGCAGAGTATCCAGTACCCGCCCGACGCTCCAGTCGAGCTCCTCCACGACGTCGCCGTACAGGCCGCGAGGACTTTTATCCTTGAATGTCCGCGAGGCGAATAGAGGGACGTGCGGAAAGGTATGGGCGAAGTACAGGAAGAACGGCTTGTTCTTATTTCGCTCGATAAAGCCAATCGCCTTTTCCGTATAGCGTTTTGTAAGAGTGGTCTGGTCGGCAGGCTCTTCGACGGTCTTTTCATTATCCATAAGGGGCGTCGGCTTCATATCGTTGCTGTACGGGACGCCGAAGTAGGAGTCGAAACCGTGGCGAGTGGGCAGGTACTGCGGCAGATGCCCCAAGTGCCACTTGCCGATGCACCCGGTGGCGTAGCTGGCGTCCTTGAGAGCTTCTGCGATGGTGACTTCGCTTTGCGGCAGGCCTCCCGCCGAATCGGGGAAGAGCACCCGCCTTTTGTCGCTGCACATACCGCTGCGGATCGGCAGGCGGCCGGTCAGCAGCGCGGCCCGGCTGGGCGTGCAGACGCTCGCGGCCGCGTAGAAATTGGTCCACTTCTGCCCCTCCGCCGCCATCCGGTCGATGTTAGGCGTGCGAATCGTCGGATGCCCGTAGATGCCGAGGTCGCCGTAGCCTAAATCATCGCAGAATATGATGACGAAGCTGGGTCTCTTCGCAGGGGCCTTATCGCCGCCAGCCGCGCGCGGGCTGATGCAGCCCGACAGGCTGAGCAATGCTGCGCTGGCCCCCGCTATTTTGATGAATTCACGTCGGCTCATTTTTGATTTCATAGAACAACGTCCTCCAAATTCTTTATATCGCAGAAGCAAATCAATCAGTCAATTCGGCTTGCTCAGCAGCAATTGATGGACTGCCGCCCCTGCGAGCCAGACGGCAAAGCTCGCGCAAAGCACTATCCATAACGGCAGGTGCCTGCGAAAACATATAAAGGCAACTATGAAGAACAGAATGGTCGGCACAATGCCGAACAAGGCCCCTTTTGTGTAGTTGGCTAATAGCTCAGCGTTGCCGGGGTCATCCGTGTACAGCCAGAGCAGCACTATGAGGCTGGTCAGGGGCATTGCGGCAATCAGGCCGGCAAGCGACGGCAGCTTGCGCCCGAGCTGAGTGCACAAGGCAATAACGCACAAACTGATAAGCAGCTTGATTGCGAATCTCATAGAGGCGCCGAATCACTTGCCCTGCAGAAAAAGCGGCTTGCACAGAACGCTGCGAACGCGCCGCCGACCTTCGAAGAGCCGGACAGCCCTCACTTTATGAACGGAATGGTCAATGGATACTGATAGTCCTTGCCGTCGCTGGCCCTGATGGCGGCGATGATCGTAAAGACGATGTCCAGAATGCCGACAACGGGCGCAAGGAAGACGCCGATGACCGTAATGCAAAGTGCCAGGCAATATATCAGCATCGAAAGCTGAAAGTTGAACGCCCGCTTACCGTGCTGGTCGATGAATGGGTCGTCGTCCTTCTTGACCTGCCAGATAATCAAGGTGCCGATTACCCCGCCTATGACCGGCATCAGCCACCATACCATCCAGGCCAATCCTGCGATGTGGCAGAACATAGCCCACTGACGGGCCTTCTTGCTGACTTGCTGAACGGGTGATGCGGCTGACCCTTCGCTCGTGGGATTCTGCGGTTTCTGGGAAGGTTCATCCTTATTTGCCATAGTCTGGCCCCCTTCAAAAAGGTTTTCTTTGACCTGACACGTCTTCCCTTTTAGCGAAGCCCACGCGTGGTGTCAAGGACAAAATCCCACGCTGCGGCTCGTTTTGCGTGCAAATCGGCGATTCAAGGACGCGGGCCGGCACCTGCCGGATTCGCTTTTGTCTCGAGTTTGACGGCAGCCGGATCGGGATTGAAGCGGGAAGCACCTTCTTGAAGTTGGCAAAGAGTTGGTTAAAGGCAGGATTTTCGTAGTTCAATAGGAGCGTCCATCAGGTGAAATTAAACTGTAATTGCTCAGGGCGGATCCGGTGACTTATTCCCAACGAATTCTCGAGCAGCTCCATGGCCTTGCGGTCACACAGTGATAGCAGATCAACAATGTCGCGGTTAGACTTGAGCGTTAGAAATGTTTTCTTGGGTGAGAGGTAGACTAGTACGGGCTTATCTATCTGCACGAGACTGACAATATTATTAAGTGTGCCCTTACTCTTTCCATCCCATACCATAAATCCATAATCTGCTTCTTTGATCATTTCTGTGTCACGGATCACGTAGTGTCGGAAATCCCTGTGTGCTCTGTTACTCGGCACAAAACGAGTTTTCCATCTGCCTATATTGTTCCTACAGGTGTTTCCCGCGCAGAAGACAAGCACATGAGGGTAGGTTTTCTTGGCTAAATATTCCTGCATTGCCCGGTCTGCCCCGTTAGCATCCCCAACAAGCACGAGGCACATTTTGGCCATTAGGTTGTCGGCATGCTGTCTAATTGCTTTGTTGAGCTTTCCCAACGTCCGAGAGCCGCCGAATACCACCTTTTTCATCGATGTCTCCGTGTCATTGTTAGCGCAAGTGCGCAAATGCTCGCAGGCCTTCCGGATCTCATGAGTTCAGACGACACAGCATTCAGTGTAGCACCGGAGCGGTATAGATCATCAAATAATAGGACGTGGTTGCCTTCAACCTTAGCGTGGTCCACTTGGAAAGCGCCATTTAACAGCTTCGTGCGCTCGGCAAAGTCGAATATATTTTTCAACTCCGGAATATCCCTAACTTTTGCCACGCAGCCACCGCAAAATGCGACCTTGAGATCCTCGGCCAGTCGTTTTGCCAAAGCAAGGACCGGCTGAAAAGTGCGAGGGCGGGAGGCAGGAACTGGAATGAGTAAATCTATTTGCCATGGCTTGGCTCTGACAAAATTACCTGCTGTTGTGACGATCGGGTCTATGACCGATGTGTCTCTTTTGTACTTCGGCCGGTACAGGAGTTCGCCCATATCTGTACGGGTAGTGGCGTACTGAGGATGGCCATATTCGTCATCCCCGACATAGTCGCTGGTAACCGTGTGAAAATCCAAGGCATACCCGTCATCCCACTTTCCTTTGATCTTTCTCGGGGAGATTTTGATCATTTCTCGTCCTCGTATTTTCGAGCAACACGTATCTATGCGCACTCGTTCGCAACAAGTCTGGATAGATAGTAAACTATTCCGGTCCGTAAGTCAAGACCGAACCGAGGATTGCGGCAGCAGATGATTCAGGGACGTGGCCCGGCATCGCTGACGTCGATGGGCTTTATGCCTAACCTGGCCGCGGGAGAATCGGGGGCGAACGTGACGATGCCCTTGTCGAACTCGGCAAGCTGCGGGTCGGCAAAGACATTTCCACCGTCCGGCTTTAGTTCGGAACTGCCCGTCCTGGTGTATCTATCGAGCTTGTTGCCCTCGATTTTGCCCGCCCGGCTGAAGAGGCAATTGTCCTTCCATGTCGTGATGGCCTCGGGATTGTCAAAAACGATCTTGCCTTTCGCAAGGATGATGTTTTTCTCGAAGGTATAGCCGGACGACCTCGGAAACGTCAGGTGGGCCTCTTCGCTGCTGATAAAGACGTTGTTGCGGATTGTGTTGTTATCGGCCATGTGGTTGTGCGACGGTCGGACGATGCCGATGGACAAATTGCCCTCGACAAGACAATTCTCCGACCTCCAGCGGCGTAGTCGTGACAGAGAGGGTCAGGCCGCGAATCGTTATGTCGCTTGTCCCCTGGATCTTAATGATCGATTCGATGACGGGCGCGAATACTTCGGCCTTGCCCATATCCTCTGTGGGCAGCGGCCAATAGACAACCGTGCCCGCCGTGCGGTCGAGGCACCATTGTCCGGGTTGGGTCATTCCCTCCCGGACGTTCCAGACGACGTACTTCTTGACGCCGAACGCGCCCGGCGGATGCCCGCAAGCACTATCACCAATAGGATGCTACTTCTCATCGAGAATTTCAAGGCACACGAATTTCTTGCCCTCCAGGAATTCGAGTGAAGCGCCTCCGCCGGTGGAAATATGGCTTATTCTATCGCGCAGACCGAGATTCTCCACCGCGCTGGCGCTGTCGCCTCCGCCGATTATGCTCCTTGCGCCCTTGTCCGTGGCCTCGGCGACAGCGAGGGCGACGGCTTTGGTTCCCTCGTCGAAGGGCGGCATCTCGAAGACGCCCATCGGCCCATTCCAGACAATCGTCTTAGCTCCGGCCAGCTTCTCGGCGAAAAGCCGACGGGTCTCGGGGCCAATATCCATTCCCTGCCATTCGGCTTCAATGTTGCCGCGGACCACCTTGTGCTTGGCGCCTGCCTTGAACTCCTTAGCTACCACGGTGTCAACGGGCAGAACGATTTCTTTCTCTACGTCTTTTGCCCGCTCCACGAGGGCCGTCGCCTTATCGACGAAATCGTCCTCGCAGAGGCTCTTGCCGACGGACTTGCCCTCGGCCTTGAAGAACGTGTAGGCCATCGCTCCGCCTATCAGAATCCGGTCCACCCTGTCCAGCAGGTTCTCAATCACGCCTATCTTATCGGATACCTTAGCCCCGCCCAATATCGCAACAAAGGGCCTTTCGGGCTTGCTGAGGGTCTCGCCCAGGTACTTAAGCTCCTTCTCGATTAGAAAGCCGATCACGCGAGGTTTGCCCTTCATAACCTGCGGGACGGTGTACATCGATGCGTTGTCCCTGTGAGCCGTGCCGAAGGCGTCGTCAACGTAGATGTCCGCCATCGAAGCAAGCTCTTTGGCGAAATTGTCCTTGGCCTGGCGCAGTTGTGCATCTTCCTTTGCGGCCTTGTCTTTGATGGTCTCTTCCTTGCGGAAGCGCAGGTTCTCAAGGAGCATGCAATCGCCGGGTTTGAGCGCCTTGGCTTTGGCCTTCGTTTGGGGCCCGACACAATCGTCGGCGAAGGAAACCGTCTTTCCTAACAGCTCCGAGAGTCTCTTTGCGACGGGCGCCAGAGAGTATTTGTCTTCCCGTTCGCCGACGGGGCGACCAAGATGACTCATCAGAATCAAAGACCCGCCGCGATCAAGAACGTTCTTGATGGTCGGAAGAGCCCCAACGATCCGGTCGTCGCTTGTAATGTTGCAGTCCTCGTCCAGCGGCACGTTAAAATCGCACCGCATAAGGACCTTCTTTCCCTTGACATTAATATCAGCAACCGTCTTTTTCGCCATTTACCGTAATCCTTAAAGAGTTTTAGCCATTCCTTTGACGCTGCTCAGGATGATGAGCTTGTCGAACCATTTTGCCGGGGACCGCCTTCTTATGTAGGGTGGGGCTTGCCCCACCGAACTGGTGGGCTGAAGCCCACCCTACAGAGCGGCCAGCCTCTCGATAAGGTCAGCACTTCTGCAGGAATAGCCCCACTCATTGTCGTACCACATCGTTACCTTGACCATGTCCCCGTCCAGGACTATTGTGTTTGTGGAGTCGAATATCGAGCTGGCCGGGTTGCCGATGACGTCGCTGCTGACAATCGGCTCTGTGTTGTACTCGATTATCCCCTTCATCGGTCCTTCGGCGGCAGCCCGGATGGTGTCGTTAATCTCTTCGACAGAGGTCTTTCGAGCGGCAAGGAAGGTCAGGTCCGTAATTGAGCCGTCCGGCACCGGCACCCGCAGTGCGTAGCCGTGAAGCTTACCCTTCAATGAAGGAATCACCTCACCCAGCGCCTTGGCGGCGCCTGTGGTCGATGGCACGGTGTTCAGGGCGGCGGCGCGGCCGCGGCGCTTATCCTTGTACGGCATGTCTAAAATCGCCTGGTCGTTCGTGTAGGCGTGGATTGTGGTCATCAGACCTTTGACGATGCCCATTTTCTCGTGCAGCACCTTGCATATCGGCGCCAGCGAGTTGGTGGTGCAGGATGCGTTGGAGACGCAGCTCATACTGGTTTTCAACTGGTCATCGTTGACGCCCAACACGATAGTGGCGTCGGGCTTGTCCTTGGCGGGGGCGGAGAGAAGCACCTTCCTGGCCCCTGCCGTCAGGTGCGTATCGTAACCGGCCTTGCCTTCGGCGGCGCGGGAGGTGAATTTGCCTGTGGATTCGAGCACGACATCCACCTTCATCTTGCCCCACGGCAGCAAGGACGGGTCCTTTTCATTGAGTACCGGGATTTCACGACCGTCTATTACGATGGATTTGCCCTTAACCTCCACCTTGCCCGTGTATTTGCCCTGGGTGGAGTCG
Organism: uncultured Pirellulales bacterium; assembly: GCA_964354365.1. Taxonomy (GTDB): domain Bacteria; phylum Planctomycetota; class Phycisphaerae; order Sedimentisphaerales; family Anaerobacaceae; genus CAYGZM01. The sequence goes on along the minus strand of CAYGZM010000011.1, from coordinate 29,317 downwards.
TATTTGAACATATACGCCAGCATATCAGCGTCAAAAAGGTCGTTTATCGCCATAACCTGGAACCGTTTCGGTTGCAGCGCCATGACCCGCGTTACCAAGCGGCCGATTCTTCCAAAACCGTTTACCCCAACTTTTGTCGCCATTTCGGAATCTCCTTTTTTGTACCGTACTTAAAAAAATGTGGTTTCTGTTTAATCCAACGATTTCACCCTAAACGGGCAGACTACTGTATTCATGGCCGCGCCGCCTGTCAAGAATTTATTGCCAACAATTGAACCTCCGCTGAAAAAGTGGCACGGGCGTCCCGCCCGTGCCACAAACGTCGCCAAGCCCCCCTGTATTCGGTTGACAGGTCGGAATTTTTTGAGTAAAAAGGGGAAGATGAGTTCTTGCCCGAGTGTTCATAAGAAGGAGTAGTGCTCGTGAAGACGTCCAGACAATTCCTTGCGGCATCCGTCTTTTTCCTGGTTTTTTGGGGCTTCTTGCCGCTGGCAACGGCTCGGTCGATTCCCGATTCTGGATTCTCGATTCTGGATTCTCGTCGCTCGTGGATACGAGTATCGAGCTTCTATTCCCGCGTCTGCCGACGCGAGTCGGGCCCCAGGCCCCTCCGCTGGGAGTCCTAAGTGGGACGTGGGGGGCGGCGGGTGAATTGGGTTTGATTGGGTTTGTTTTGGATAACGTTCGTTGGTCATTGTTCGTTGTTCTTTGGCATAAGCCTTTGTTCTTGCTGTACTTATGTTTATATTGCCCATTTTGACATTGGCTTTGTTTTGCGTAATTGACTCATGGCCACAAAGCCACGGAGGCACAAAGGAAATAGCCACAGAGAAGGCAGAGAACACAGAGAAGTAGTCCATTGATAAGAATGGAGGGTCGGTGGCGATAAATTCGTGGCAAGATAGATAAGTTGAGAATGCAAAGATTAAAGTGCAAAGCGCAAAATTGCGGCATCCCGACCTCGCCGGGATGGGCGGTTTAGGTAGAAGACAGAAGGCAGGAGACAGAATCCAGAAGAGAGATGCCCGATGAGTCGGGGTGGGCGTCTTAGTTGTAGCTTCGTTCTCCATATCAAGAATCCTCTACTTGTTAGATGTATATTATACATCGTGTGGAGTTGGGTGTCAAGTTAATTCTTAAAGAGTACATGGGTGGATGAGTAGATGAGAGAATGCGGAGATGCTGCTGCGGATTTCTTCTTGTGCGGGAAGCGGGAAGCGGGAAGCGTGAAGCGTGAAGCGGGGAGCGGGACAAAGGGAAATTCACATTATGAAGGCATCATTTTGTGCGTAAACGCCTTTGGCCAGTTGCTCTTGATCACGGATTACGCAGATTATACGGATTTGGGTATAAGAGTATATAAGCGTATGCGTATGTACTTATGGAGTGCGATACGAAATGAGGTTTTGGAGCAGGCGGTTATTCAATCGCAGAGGGCGTCGTGGGGTTGCCCGGCGGTACTTGGGCGGGGGAGAGGGAAGGCGGAGCGTGAAGGGTGAAGCGTGAAGCGCGAAGGGTGAAGGGGGACAAGGAGGCATAACAAGAAATTCACATCATAAAGCCATCATTTTGTGCTGAACGCCTTTGTGCCAGCCGGAGGCATCCATTACCCCGCCCGAAGGGCTCTTTGATGGTGATTTTGCATAGTGACGATTACTCATCGACTCAGCACTGCTGCCAAGCCCGTTATAGCACCAATGATTCCCGTCAGCGCCGCAAGCCACACCACAAGGCCTTCGCGCCTTTCGCGTTTCTCTTGGCGAATGAGCTTCTTGACCTCCCAGATGCCTTTCGAAGTCAGGACTCTTCCCTGGCCGTATGATTCTTCTTGCCACTGTTCCTTGTCCTGCATGTCCGGTAAGGGCACCATCAACCTGTTGGCAATCTGACAGAAACGTCTCGATTTCAGGCTATCAATTTCTTCAAGCACCGGCGATATTTCACTGCCTTCCTCCCCACGAAGGTCCTGCTGTTTCTGCCACGACAGTCCTTTGCTATGCTTTGCGTACACGCCCTGGATTCTGCTGCACTCGTTTTCAAGCTTGCGCAACTGCCAGCGATACTTTATCCCTTCAAACATAGCAAGCCTCTTTCACTATCGTATTGCCCAGGCGGTGTGAGCGGCGATTAATTCGTCAATCTGATTTACTATGCCCTTCAAGTATGGCGATTTCGGCGGCCGGCAGGCCGTAGAGTTTGTAAACCATCCGGTCAATCTGGTTTTATTACTTTCCGCGCAATTTGTCATAATGGCGTAATATGCGTTCGAAGGGTGTGCCAGCACTGAAAATGCTTTCGTCTTCTGCTCGTGCCCCACTAAACGTTGAAAGTATGTATTCTGCATCCTCGCGCTCTAATCCGTAGAGCAGAAAATATGCTGCGTCAAGCTCGGCCATAAGCTCCGCGCGCTCATCCTCTTTCCATTTATGCAGCCCATCCTTAAATCGCGCCGCCTCAGCCAATGGCCGCATATCGTTACTCGTGCACGTCAGCTTCAGCACCCGCTCGCTAATCCACTTCTCCAACGTCTGCTTCTTATCCCACGCACATTTTTCACCATAAGCATCAGGAGGCAAGGTCGGAAGTTGATTAATGATAAAATAACTTAAATTAACTCCGCCAATTTTTTGGCGGCATACGAAGTCATAGACAAAGCTGTTAAGATTAGCAAGCAGACATGCTGTTAGCCGTGCGCTCATCTTATGTTCTGTTATCATTAGTGGCGCCGAATGAATAACGCCACAGTAAGGCACGAAAGACGCTATCATTGTCCTTTGATTAGTCGGACTCGTAACATTCTTAAAAGCAATAATCTTTGATGTGTCATACTCCTTTAACAATCGAAGCACTTCTTTTTCATCTATCCACCAGCGCGGGTGTACAACATATTCAGGGTTCTGGTGTTCAACCAAAGTCGTTTCACCTGTCTGGCCTTGACGCGCCCAGTTCGATTTATCAATCACAACACTGGCAGCTCGATGGTCATACGCTTGAATCATTTTCGCCTCATACAGAGGCAAATATTTTTGTTTCGCTTTTCGCCATATATTCCCATCAGGCTTCAGCCCCTTCTTTTTGAGTTCTTTCTCGTCCCGAAATAGTTGAGCATCGAAAGACTGATGAAACATAAGCATATATTTGATGTCCCACGGATTTCCTCCGCTTTTGCGCGATTCATCTATGAGAATTGGCACTCGCTTATAAATCGCCTTTGTCAATTCCGCGTCTTTCTCACTACGGAATATAGGAGACGTTCGCGTATTTGGATTAAGTAACGTAAAATCTTTTGCCGAAAGAGCTATATGCCGCCTTTTATCCTTCAATTCCTCCATCTCATGCGCAAAAAACACAAAGTCCGGTTCTTTGAATTTTCTTTCCTTGCCTCCAAACAGCAACACAGAAAACTTGAAACGTCCATCAACATCAGGGAATATCTTTTTCCGGTTCTCAAAATCATATAAACCGGCAAGCCCTTGTGATTGTGTCAATTCAACAAAAAAATCTTTAGTTGTATCATCGGTTGCAATCCCTGATGGTACAAGAAGTCCAATCCGCCCGTTGACGGCAACAATGTTTCGTGCTAATTCTGCAAAGACCATATAAGTGTTAATATCGCCTTTTGCGGTTAATGGATAGCGTCCTGATTCTCGCACATAAGCAATCGTGTTTTCGGCGAGGTCTCTCGCAGATAAGTAACGAGCGTAAAGTTCAGGGTTTTCAGTCTCAAGATTGTCAATTAGCTTGCGGCTCTCTGCGGCATTTACTGTCTTAATAATGTGTGGGGCGGAAAAGGCAAAGAACTCACGCTTTTTCAGATTGAGCCTCTCCCACGGGGGATTGCCTATTACGCAGTCAAAGCCGGGATTTGGGCGGTTGAAAATAGCGGGGAACGTTTGTTCCCATTTCATCGCTCTGGGATGCACTGCCGTATCTTCAACAAGGCTGTTGCCGCATACGATATTCTTTGACAAATCCGCCAAGGACTTGCCCTTTTGAGCGGAGCGTATCCAAAGCGCCAATTGAGTTATTTCAACTGCCTCGGGCGATAAATCCACACCAAAAAGATTGTCGTGCAGTATAAAGTTGGGAGTTTGCTCGAGCAATTCCGTCGCCGGCTTCTGGCTGTGGTGAGCTACCTGTGCGATTACATCCTGATACCGCTCCTCTAATAAGTAATACGCTTGTATCAGAAATGCTCCGCTTCCGCAGGCCGGGTCAACTATCTTGATTTCCCGAAGTGCGATTAAACATTCGGTCCAGAATTGAGCCAGCTTGTTGCTTGGCTTGCCAAATTCGGCATCCTCAAATTTTATACCAGCCTGTTGTGCGATGTGGGCAAACCGTTCGTCAATCACTTTGCCGATGGTGTTGTTGGTAATAAAAGTCGTAAACTCCGGCGGGGTATAGTAAATCCCGAATCGCTTTCGCTCGGCTGATTTTCCCATCTTAGGTTGTTCGGTGTCGGGCTTTGGCTCAAAGAATCCGCTCAGTGTGATGCGTTCTATCTCGTGGACGCTTTGCTCAAACAGATGGCCCAAAACATCGACGTTGACCTCATGCCGAAAATCATAGGCGCCAATTCGGTTGAAGAAAGTCGTCCAACTGTCGTCAAGTTGCAGATTATCAACATCGGGATCTTCGCTGAACAATCCGCCGTTATACGGTGAAACGCCCCACTCAGGATTTCCCTTGTCGATGCTCTTGAAAAGCTTTAAAAAATTCTGCCACTTGGGATTGGTTACCTGTTGGAATGGCGACACCAGGCTCCAGGCCCTGTGTATGGAACGTTCCGGCAGAAGGTCTCTATCCTGACAGAACGCAACAAAGATGATGCGGTCCAAAAGTTTTTGTGATATCCTGATAGCCGTATCCAGAGGCTTGTTTAATGTGTTTTTGAGATGGTCAATCAGCAAAATGCGGCTGTCACGGTAGTCTTTGTAAAGTTCGTGCCCGATTTCTTGCTGCCGCTTGTTTGAATCATCCAAAAGCCTTTCGGCACGCGGCTTCTCTAATGCCGACGGCAAGAGTCCACCACGCTCAAAAATATAATAGAATTGCCGGAACGTTTCTATGTCGCGCAGATCCTGAAGCGCAAAATGCTCGTATGCTCTCGGCGTATGATTCCTATGATAAAGCCTGAAACTCACATAATTGCAGACTATTCCCCACGGACAGTCCGGCAGTTGATCGAGATAGTCCCAGCACTGGCGCACTGCCGTCCGCCCGTTGAACTTGTCCCGGTCAAGATTGACGGTAGGCCCTTTAAGTTCAATGACTGCTGAGGGTGAATTTTTCTGTCCTTGCCGAAATATCCCTATGGCTGCATCTGCTTCGCCGCCGTCAACGAAAAATTTAGCCTTCAGGTTCCATGTCTCTTCGTTGTCGGAAAACAGCTTGTAGCCTAAACCCTCTCCGAAAACCTCCTTCAAAAATTCCCCCTCGATTGCGGTTTCCTTTTGCTCTTCCAGCTTGCCGCTCGATTCCATTTCCGCCCACTTGAGAATAATCTTGTGAGCCCGCTCTTGTGCTTCTCCTAGTAATTGCTGGTTGGTTGAGCCTTGCTTCAGCTTTCGCGGGAGAAACAGATTGCGCCGGCGATGGCTTTCACCGTATCGACTTGGGTGTATTTCTTCTGGAAATAGATACTTGCCTTTGGGAGTCACTGCTTCCCTTTCACGATCGGGCTAAAAATCATCCGGAGATTGGCGAGCCGAGGGTTTTGAAGCTCGGTTTGGCATTCTGCCCCCTAACTGGTCCTGTTGGATTCCAATTTTCCCGCCATTTCGCTGTTTCCTAAAAAACATCCCTGAGGGCACACGAAGACGTAAAAACTCACCATACCACGACGCTCTTTATGAGTCAAGGCGATTTCCCCGCAAAAATCGTGGCCTGAGGCTGGCGGGGCCAAATCCGAAGCACTAAATCCGAAATCCGAAACAAATCCGAATCACCAAAACCCGAAATTCAAAACAGACTTTAGCATCCTATATCGACCGCGACCTGCTCAAAGGGACCTGGCGGGGCAGGATTACAAATCCGGGTAACTCTCACGATCCGTGGTCTTGGGAGCGGCATTTTGCACGATTTTTTCGCCGCCATCGTGTAACATAACCGCCGTCCGCGCAATAATATCTGTGACGATGGTTGGTGTTATGGCAAAAACCATTAGGCAAACCGAGGACGCCGCTGGCGCCAGCGGGCTCAGCCATCCCGGGGATTTGGTGGTCCAGGCCCGAACGGACGCCGATGCCCTCGGTCGGCTGTATGAGATGTACTACGAACGAATCTTCCGATTCTGCGTCCATCGGCTGTTTTGCAGGGAGATTGCAGAAGATGTAACTTCGACCGTGTTTCTGGAAGTGGCTCGCAGGATTCGGTCTTTCAGGGGGCGAACCGAGCAGGATTTTAGAAACTGGCTCTACGCGGTCGCCGTCAACCAGACCAACGCCTACATAAGAAAAACGTCGCGGCGCAGAAGGCTGTTCGCAAGGGCCGCCGAGTCGTTGGCTGCCTCGTCCCGCGAGACCGACGGCTTGTGCGAGCTCGACTGGCCAAGGCTGTATGCCGGCATTTTGAGACTGAAGAGCGAACACCAGACCATCATAACGCTGAGGTTTTTTGAGAATCTCCCGTTTGAACAAATTGCACAGATACTGGATATTACGCAGACGACAGCGCGTGTTACGCTGCACAGGGTCCTAAACAAGCTGCGAGAGAGCTTGCAGAAATCTTTCGAGGGGGAAACGTAAGATGTTCAAAGACGAAGCCGATTTCGAGAGAATTGTCAGCCGGCTCAGGATTGACGATAAGCCGAATCTCGCGCACCGCGAAGGCCTGCGCCGGCAGATGCTCGGCGTCTTTAATGAAACCGCCAAACAGGTGCAAGTCAAGAAGGCCGTGTCTCAGACTCAAAAGACAACGATTCTGAAAAGCCCGTTTTTGAAGCTTGCCGTCGCCGCCGCCGTGCTGATCGTGGTTGCAATCGGGGCGTATCAACTGATCAAGCCGGGCAACACCGCCAGAGTTGCAGTAGATACCACCGAGCAAAAAACGTCTATTTCCGAACCTGTTTATTCAGGCACGCCCGAATTGGTTCCGATCGAGCTTGAGTTGCCCAGGCCGATGTTTGTCGGGACTCCGCAGGATACACGGGTGGCGAATCTCGAAAGGCCGACCGGCAGGCCTCGTCCGCCGTTTTTGGCGCCGGCAGGGACGAAGAACGTTGCAGAAGGAAAGCCGGTTTCCAGCAGTGATGAAGAGCCGATCATCGGCGAGATCGAGATGATTACCGACGGCGACAAAGAAGCGGCGGACGGCAGCTATGTTGAGCTTGGGCCGTTCACCCAGCATGTGACGATTGACCTTGAGAGGGCGTGTAATATATATGCCATTGTCGTCTGGCATTACCATAAGCAGGCCCGCGTTTATTATGATGTAGTGGTGCAGGTGGCCGACGACCGCGACTTCATAACCAACGTGAAGACGCTGTTCAACAACGACATCGACAACTCCGCGGGCTTAGGCGTCGGCAAAGACAAGCACTATACCGAGACCAACGAGGGCAGGCTGATCGACGCCAAGGGCGTCAAGGCCCGCTACGTCCGGCTGTACAGCAGGGGCAACACGAGCGACGACCTGAACCAGTACATTGAGGTCGCGGTTTACGGCAAACCAGTGGAATAGCGCCGCCCAAAACTGCTGATGCCCGGTCGAAAGCCGACGCGATAAAAGCAATCATCGTCGCACTGTGTTTCTTTGAAAACCCGTTATCGGAGCAACTGCGCCCGAACTACGAGTACCGCGTTTCATAAATGGGACGACTATGGGGCAAATGGAATTTGGCTGTTTGAATAGATTTCTCCGCTCGCTTCGTTCGGTCGAAATGACGCTATAGTCGCAGTACTTGTGAAACGCGGTACGAGTACGAAACCGCGAACGTCCCGGAAAAAAGGAAAATATCCAGAACTGATTACAATCTTGAAGAGATGATCCGCCGGGTCCATACCGATGTCGAGCCTGACCCGGCCTTTATTGTGCGTGCCGGGAGCATGCAGTGTGGAAACGGTGACTCGTGCGGCTGCTGAGACTTTGCGCCGACAAAGGGGCGGCGTTAAGTCTTTGTGCAGGCTGTAGTTGTGCCAATCTTAGAACCTCACTTGTTCCGATGTTGAAGCCGAGGGAAATCTCTTGCGTTTGAGAATAGGGCGGTGGATAATAGCAACAGCCGTCCGTTGTTTTTCGCCGCTATTCGAGATTGCGGCAATAAAGTTCCGGGCGGCTGCGTCTTTGTTAGACCGGATGTGAACGGGTGACTCGCACTCTTTTCAAACCGGGGAACTGGTGCACTGTTATGTTTAATTTTGGAAATATTAAGGGACAATTTTGAAGGGGAACCAAACAATGTCAAGGAAAGTAATCTATCTGCTGTTGGTTGTCTGTGTGCTGGCGTTTGGCCAGCCTGTTGTGGCGGCGGTGGAGAAGCCACAAAACATCATACTCTTTGGATGGGATGGGGCACAGAGAGACCACGTGAACGAGGCCCTGGCCCGCGGTGAGCTGCCGAATCTGAAGAAGCTTGGCGAGCAAGGGGTATTTGTCAAGATTGACATCGAGGGTACTACCGACACCAAGGCCGGCTGGTCCCAGATTCTTACCGGTTACTATCCGCAGGTGACGGGTGTGTATAGCAACGGCCGATTCCAGCCTGTCCCGGAGGGGCTGAGCATTTTTGAGCGGCTGGAGAAGCAGTTCGGGGCGGACAAATTCGTGACAGTTGCCGTGATCGGCAAGAAGGCCCATTGCGGAGCGAACGACCCGCCTGCGAAGATCCGTTTAGACAATGAAGGTGCGGAGAAGGATGCCGCGGCCAAAAAGAAGAAACGTGCTGATGGAAAACCCGATCCTGGTGCGGGGAAACAGCCGCAGGGTAAGATTGTCGAGGAGAACGGCGTAAAGTACCGCCTTATTCCGGGCCAGCCCTACTACAACATGTCTAAGGCAGTTGATGTTTGGGAGTTCGGGCTGACGCTTGATGAGAAGGTCGGCACGCGGGCGATGGAGCTTCTGGAGAAGTACAAGAACAAACCATTCTTCTTCTTTGTGCACTTTGCCGAGGTTGACCACAGCGGGCACCAGAAGGGGGAGAACTCGAAGGAGTACAACGACGCCCTGATCTCCAACGACAAGTGGACCGGCAAAATCATGGACAAGGTCAAGGAGCTTGGGCTGGCCGACAAGACGCAGTTTTATGTTACGGCCGATCACGGGTTCAACGAGGACGCAAACGGACACGGCTTCGCACCCTACGTCTTCCTGGCCACGAACAACAAGAACGTGAACCGCGACGGCCGGCGTCAGGACGTGGCCCCGACGATACTCGAGGCGTATGGCCTGGATATCAACAAGATCGAGCCGAAACTCGACGGCATCCCGCTGATGAAACCGGACAACCGCGCGCCAGCAAAGATTGGTCCGCCCAAAACGAAGAAGAGTGTGGTGGATGAATCCCTGAAAGATCGCAAGCCGGACGTCATCTTCGTCCCAACGCCCCAAGAGGTTGTGGACAAGATGCTTGAGCTGGCGAACGTGACGAAAGACGACCTGGTTTATGACCTGGGCTGCGGGGACGGCAGGATTGTGGTGACCGCCGCCAAGAAGTATGGCTGCAAGGCGGTAGGTTACGATATAAACCCGAAGCGCATACAAGAATCGCTTGAAAACGTGGAGAAGAACAACGTTGGCAATCTGGTTACAATTGAGCACAAGGACATCTTCACGCTCGACCTGTCCAAGGCAAACGTTGTCACTCTCTACCTGCTTCCGGATCTGAACGTGAAGCTCATTCCTCAGCTGGATAAGCTCAAGCCGGGCTCACGGATCGTCTCACACGACTTCGCAATGAGAGGCGTCAAGCCGGACAAGGTCGTTGAGGTGACCGCAAGCGAAAACGGAGGCGAGCACACGGTTTACTTCTGGACCTGTCCGCTCAACAAGACGATTGAGAAAGAAGAGTAGCTCCCTGTCGCTGTCATTGATACTCTGGCCGGGCCAACCTCGCCCGGCCCTTTTTATGCGCATCGGCGATCCGGCGAATTTACCTCAAAAAAGCTGTTGCGCCCAGGCTGCGCAGCCCGTCTATAATAGGGACGCCATAAAAAACAGGCAGCGGGAGGTTTTTTGGCAGACAGACAGAACGAGCTTTCGGAGATGTTGGACGCGTCAGGACCTGCTTTATACTCGCTCCTGACAAAACTCACACTGCGCAAGGATGTGGCTGAGGAACTCATGCAGGAATTATTCATAAAGCTCAATAAGGCCCGGAACGGCCGGAAGATTGAGAATTTCGATGCTTATGCCCGCAGGAGCGCCGTCAACCTTGCCTTTGACTGGCGACGAAAACACAGGCAGCCTGCCGCAGCACTGCAGCAAGTCCCGGAGCCAACCTGCCCGAACGTCTCTCCTTTGACGAGCCTCATAGAGGCTGAAGAGCTCGAAGAAACTCTTAACGCAATCGGACGGCTCGACAAAGTCTCTCGCCAGGCCGTTGTTATGCGATATATCGGGCAGGAATCTTATGAGCATATTGCCGACCAACTGGGCAGGTCGCCGCATCACGTCCGCGCTTTGTGCGCCAGAGCAATGGATCGGTTGCGCAATACTCTTATGCGCGGCCAGCCATATCCCGATAAGGAGGCAAGCGATGTCAAAAATTGACGAAAACGAGATCCGCCGTCGGCTTGAACGCATTTCACGAATAGAGCCTACGCCCGATGCAACCAGCCGTGCCGTGGAGCGAGTACGTCAGACCCTTGAGGGCCAAGGCGAATCTCACCGACGGCCTAAGTCGCACATCTGGAGATTGATTTTCGCAAGCTCTCTAACAAGATCCGCGGCTGCGGCGGCGGTGCTGATTGTCGCAGGGTATCTTGCCGGTCGTCTTTCAGCACCGCAGCCGCCGGACATACGTGAACTTGAGGCTGCCTTGGAGCACCGGTTGAGGTCGTCGCTTGAACCAGCCGTTCGTGAGGAACTGTCGGAGGAGCTGAATCGCAGCTGGCAGACGGCTCTTGCCGTATATCACGCCGGGCTTAGTGAGCAGCTCAATGCGTTCGCAGCCGGACTCGGGGAGCAGCACCGGCGCGAGTTGAATGAGTATGCAGTCAAGACGTTGAACGCTTCCAGCGCCTTAACAAATCAGCTTCTCAACGATCTTGTGCAGGCCATCGCCGCCGCACAGGAGCAAGACCGTCAGTGGGTCACCATCGCGATGCGACACATTGAATCGAATCGAATCAAGGACACAACGCGATTGAACACCGGCCTGGTCAGCCTGGCTGAACAAACACGCGGCGAACTGACAAGAACAAAGCAAGGCTTGGCGCAGCTTTATAACGTTGTTTCACCCGATGGAGCATTTCCCGATGTGCAAGAACATCAGCAACCCCAATAGCAAAGGAGCAAAAAGATGAAGACCATTAAGCTAACCTCTATCATTGTTGTGGTTTTTGGTTTGGCGGCGCCTACTTTTGGAATGGAACAGGCGGTCGCGCTCAACGGTCGTCGGCCGATGGCGACGAGCACGCGGGCGGTCGGAGTTGATCAGGCGGTCCAATTCAACGGTCCTCAGTCGCTCGCGACGAGCACGCAGACGCTCTCGATTGTGCCTAAGCCGGGCTTCTTTGGCACTTACTCTACCAATACAGCATCCGGAGATGCCGGGGCCGTTCTGGTAATACCGGTCGTGGACAGTAATGAGTTTGTCTTAACGGCAAGTAAAGACCTGAACATTATGTGCCGGATCTTTGACAAAGAGCTTAACCTTGCAGGCGCGATCTCGGGCGGTTCGCACTTTGATCCCGTCTATTTTCGCGGTGTTTCAGGCAAAGAACTCGATCTGCTCACTTACGCTCTCGGAGGAGGCGGCCGCAACACCTCGTGCATGTATTTACAGGGTTACGCAGCGGTGTTTCTGATGAGCGTGAGCTTTCCGCTCGCCCCGGGACCCAACGACGAAAAGGAGAAACCCGAGCCTAACGAGCCTGCCGACGTAATCTGGCGCCAGGCTGAGCAGGAATTGTACGGGCAGCCGGGTGCACTTGAGAAACGGGATGATCCGGAGAAAATTTATGATGCCGCAAAGGTTGACGACTTCCAGACAAATCTGATCAAGACGTTCAAGCACGCGGCAAACACACGGTGCCTGGCGCCCGACGAGTGGGTCATTACCGTGGTTTGTGGACCTGGAGATCAGGGCGGAGCGCCGAAGATGCTGGTCTTGCGCGCCAAGAAATCAGATATCGACAGCTTTTTGAAGGGCGCACTCAACCTCGAACAATTCCGCGAGAAAGTGAACGTCGTGACCTCGCCCGGGAGTCCGCGTTCCTGGAGTCCCGGCCCAGGCCGCCGGTGAGCCGGATAGGCGCGAGCAAGCGAGAGAAACGATTCACGAGAACGCACGACGGCCCGAGCGATATCTTCTGATGTACGAGAAGGATGTTTTCGCTGTCCGCGGCGAGGGTCGCAAGAGTCGCGGTGTCGGCTTCGCTCACGAGACGGGCTTTGTCAACGAGACTAACGGCTCTTCTTCGGCGCTCCTGCGCCGTAGTAGGGATACTTGTCGAATATATCTCCCTTGCCGAGCGCCCGAGGGTCTTTGGTCGCTTTCAGCTCGGCCATCAAGGCTCCCGCAAGCTTCTCTTTCGACTTGGCGTACCCGGGCCCGTCCGCCACGTTATTGAGCTGATCCTGGTCTTTGCGTAAATCGTAAAGCTCTTCCGCAGGTCGCTTGCCAAAGGCCAGCTCAAACAGTCTTTTGACCCCCGGCTCATCGCGGTGCTCCATCATATACGTCTTGGACGGCGAGCCGTCGATGTCGCCGTAGCCCTCCGGGTCGCCGGCCGGCCAGCGGTCCGGCTTGAAGTTCCGAATGTAGAGATAATCATACGTCCGTATCGCCCGCATCGGATAGCCTACGCCCCCGGCCCGCCGATCCGTGTGGCGCTCCATCCCCGTGAAGACCTTATCGCGCTTCGGATCAACGCGCCCCGACTTGCCCGAAGTCAACACGTTCAAAAAGCTTCTGCCCGTCATATCTCCGGTCGGCTTCAACCCGCATGCCTCCAGAAACGTCGGGGCCAGGTCCGACAGGCTGATAAAGTCCTCAACCACGCGACCGCCCTTTACCTGCGCGGGCCACCGAACCGCGAGGGGAACGTTCGTACCCCGATCATACAAATTACTCTTGCACCGGGGGAACGGCAGGCCGTTGTCACCCGTAATAACCACAAGCGTATTATCCAGCTCGCCCTTTTCTTCGAGTACCTTCAACAACTCGCCCACCTCCGTGTCGAATCGCTGCACCTCCCAGTAATAGTCGCAGATGTCCGTGCGGACCTGCTCGCTGTCCGGCAGACACGCCGGCGCCTTAACGTCTTCTATCTTCATTCCGCTTTGAACGCCTGATTGCCATTTGTACGGCCTGTGCGGGTCATTACTGCCGAACCAGAAGCAGAACGGGGCGCCTTCCGGGCGGGCCCCGTTAGAAATCCCAAGCCCACCACGGTCAGCACCCTCCACCAGAGAATTTCTAACGGGGCGGGCCTGCAGAAACTGTGCAAAATCCTTGAACCTGGGGCCCGCGGGGTTCCGCGTCCGTCCGCCAGGCTCATCGTACCCCGGCCCCCAAGCCTTGCGCGTAAAACCGATGTGGTATCCCGCCTTCTCCAGTAAATCCGGATACACCGTGAACTTCGCCGGCAACGTGCTCCAGAGGTTGCCTCCTTCCTCCAGCCGCCAGTGCCATTGACCCGTCAGGATAGCGCCGCGCGACGGGGTGCACGAGGGCGCAGAGACAAAAGCGTGCTCGAACAGCACACCCTCGCGCGCAACCCGGTCGAACGTCGGCGTCTTTACAACCTTGTCCCCTGCGATACTCGCGTGCGGCCAGGCCCAGTCATCCGCGATGCAAAAAAGAATGTTAGGCCGCTCCTTCAAAGCCTTGCCGCCGCTTCGCTCCGAAGCAGCCGCACAACCCGATAAGCCCAAAGATGCAGCGCCGATACCAAGTGCTCTGAGGAACTCACGTCGATTCATTTTGATTATCCCTCTTTCTTTCTTGTTGCCTTGTGTCATTCATTGGCCCCTTTGGCCCCGACCTCTGCCCGCCATTTCGCCAAGTGTTTTCGCAACTCGGTGGTTTTCCCGGGCATATTGTCCGCCAGGTTATGCTTTTCAGAAATATCATCGGCCAGGTTGTAAAGCTCCGCCGCACCATCATCGAAAAACTCTATCAGCTTCCAGTCGCCGTGCCGGATAGCCCCCGCCGACCTTCCGCCGAGGAAATGCGGCTTGGCCAACGGATAATGCCAATAGAGCGTGTCACGTGCGAGCTTTGCCTTTTCGTCTTTTAGTAACGGCAGCAGCGAAACACCGTCAAGAATCTGCCCACTTTCGGCCTTCAACCCGGCGAAGTCCAGAAAGGTCGGATAGAAGTCAATAGTGCTCATTGGTGTCGTGCATACGCTGCCCGCCTTGACGACCCCCGGCCAGCGGACAATCAAAGGCTCGCGGATGCCGCCCTCGTAGAGCGTGGATTTGCCGGCCCGCAACGGCGCATTGGAAGTCACCCGGTCCTCGCCGCCGTTATCGCTGGTGAATATCAATACTGTGTTCCCAGCCAGGCCCAGCTCGTCGAGCTTCCTGGTAATCATTCCGATACCTTCGTCGATGCTCTCGATCTGCGCAGCCAAATGGGGATTATTCCGCATAGCGTTGTTCCCCTTGCCCGCGCCGGGTTTCTTTTCGTACTTGGCGACCAGCTCATCCTTCCCCACAAGCCCCGTATGGATGGCATAGTGGCTAAGATATAGAAAGAACGGCTTGTCTTTGTGCCGCTCGATAAACTCAATCGCTTCGAGATTACACCTGTCAACCAGATACTCCTTGCCGTCTATGCGCTGTTTGATTTCGCGGTTGAATTGATACGGGTAGAAGTAGCTCCCGCCGCCTATGCCCCGGTTCTCAGAGACGATAACCTCGTCGAAGCCGTGAACGTTGGGCGGAGATTCCTCCGCTCCGTGGTTGGCGTAACCGGTAAGGTGCCATTTGCCGATGATGCCCGTTGCGTAGCCGGCCCGCTTGAGCGCCTCGGCTATGGTGACATAGTCGGACGAGAGGCACTTGGGGTCGTTGGGCCTAAGGTAGTCCGTAATGCCCACCCTTGCAGGATACTGCCCCGTCATCAGGGCCGCCCGAAAGGGTGAGCATACAGGCGCCGCCGAGTAGGCGTCGGTAAATCTCATACCCTCGCGCGCCAACCTGTCCAGGTTGGGCGTCTCGTTGAACCCGTTGCCGTAACACCCCAATTCGGCCCAGCCCAAATCGTCGGCGAGCACAAAAACGATATTGGGGTCGTCAGCGAGTATCTTGCGCGAGCCCCGGCCGGATGCGCCGGCGCATCCCTGGACAGCCATCGCCGCGGCGCTCAAGCCTATGGCCTTCAAAAAGCCACGACGCGTGCAACCGAACGAACTCATGCGTATCTCCTCACGGCTTAGCTTGCCGCCTTAACTCGGATCGGCTTTCCGATATTCTCTTTGGTGCTCGCATAGCGCAAAAGCAGACTGCAATCATTTATAGTTGACCAAGATGCTCTCCGCAACGCCTTCGGTTATCAGCTTCTGCTTGAGCAGAGCCTCTATCGATTCGACCATCGTAATCATACCGTGCTTCTTGCCGGTTTCGATCACGCTCCTCAGAAAGTACCCGCCCTTTCTCCTGATTATGTTCTTGGCGGCTCCGGTGACAACCAGCGTTTCACACGCCACCCTGCGCCCGCCGTCAACCGTTGGGACGAGCTCCTGATGAATCACGCCCTGGAGCGACTCGGCCAGAAGAAACCGCAACTGGCCCTCGTCCGTGGCAGGGGCATAGCTTATCAGCCTTTCCATAATCTTGTCGATGGATATGACGTGGAGCGTGGAGAGGACCATAACGCCCGTTTCCGCCGCCGTCAAAGCAATCTTGATGGTCTCATAGTCTCTCATCTCGCCGATCGCAATTGCGTCGGGGTCCTGTCGCAGCGCCGCCCTCAAGCCCGTGTAGAACGTCTGCGTGTCCCTGCCGACCTCCCGCTGTCTTACCACGCCGGCCTTGTTTGTGTGCACGTATTCAATGGGGTCCTCAATAGTGATTACGTGCTTGTTGCTGGTCGTATTAATCTCATCTATCATAGCCGCCATCGTCGTGGTCTTGCCCTGACTCGTGCTTCCGGTTATCAGCACCAGCCCCTTTCTCCTGTGCGCCAGGTCCCTGACGACATCAGGCAGGAACAACTGCTCGATAGTCCTGGGCGCAGTAGGCAGAATCCTGATTGTGGCCCCGACGTGCCCGTCAAAATAGCCGACGTTTATGCGGTATCTGCCGCTTTCGTCGGCAAGCATCAGATCGTAATCCAGATTTTTCTCAAGCTGGGCCGCCTGATACTCCGTCAGCAGTTCAAACGATATATCTTTGCTTTGTTGGGGCGTCAGCTTCTCTTTTGTAATGGGAACGAGTTTCCCTCCGACCCTGAATAGAATCGGCGCGCCGGCGCAAATGTGTATGTCGGTGGCCTGCTGGGCCTTGGCGTGCTCCAATAATTGCTTTCTGCCTATCATATTTGCGCCGCCTTTCCCCGACACCAGCCAAACAGTGCGGTCAAACTGGAGTACCAGTCCCGTCGGGACGGATGTCGTCAAACAGAGTCACGTCTGATTGGCCTTTGTTCAGATTTTCTGACTCCTTCGGCGGACCGGATATGTCGGCTATCTGCAGCCGAAGGACCTTCTGCGTCCGGCCCGTGACCTTGGCCTGCTCACTCATCCGTACCGGCCAGACCCATATTACTTTCTCACTGTCCGCAACAACAAGTATTTTCCTCCGCACGTCTTCCGAAATGCGCGCGTCGCTCAGGAACTTGCCGACCTTTTTTTCGGCCCCTAACCCCAACGGAGCAAACCTGTCCCCATCCCGTCGAAAGCGAACCACCACCGGCGGCCTAACCTTATCCAAATCAAACCGCTCACCGAACTTGGTTACTCCGGTGTCATTCCTGCGCAAGTGCGAATCCCCTTCACCTTCTTCGTGCCTTAGTGTCTTTGTGGCTGTTTCCTTCTCTGTATTCTCTCCCGCCTCGATAACACGCGCCTCTATCACGTATTGCCGAAACACCGTCCGCCCCGGAATCTCAAGCTCAACCGCTGTGTCCGTCATGTCCTCGCGCCCGGCCGGCACCTTCTCAAACACCAGCCCGCCCAGGCACCGGCGGGCCAGCCTGCCGTATTCCCGCCGAGCCTCAAACCCACCCGGCAGCTCAACTTTTCCGCCGCCGACGTTCCGTTTGGCCAATTGCAGTATTCTTTCGTAGTGTTTCCGGGTCATCTCTCTTTCACCGCAGCCGACGGTCGCCAGCGCCCGCCGAACAAGCTCAACCTTTACCGGCTCGGCTTCATCACGAAACATCCCCAGGTCGAGCACAATCCTTCCCTCGATGGAATGAACCGAGCCAGACCACACTGCGTCTGCGCGACTGCAAACCAGATCATAATACCTGCGTGCCGATTGTGACAGTTCGGACAATTGCTCGACAATCGACCCGGCGCAGCCGGCCTGCAGTGCCGGCAGCAGCCGATGCCGAATGTAATTTCGCGTGTATGTGCACTCGGCGTTGGTATGGTCCTCGCGCCATTTCAGACCGCGCCGCCCGAGATATTCAAGAATCTCCCGCCTTCCCACGCACAACATCGGCCTGGCAAACCTGGACCCATTGCCAAAGACCCTCATCGGCCGGATGCCGCCAAGCCCGCGAATGCCTGTCCCCCTTAGCATCCGCTGCACAACCGTCTCGGCGTTGTCGTCCTTCTGGTGCGCCGTTGCTATCACATTGCAATTACACTCCTTCACAATCTCAACCAGACTCCCAATTCGCAGCTCCCGCGCCGCCGTCTCAATCGACAGCTTGTTGCGACGCGCAAAGGCCCGCACGTCCGCGCGCCTGACCTTTATCTCCAGACCCAGTTTCGCCGCCTGATCAACGACAAACTCTTCATCCTCATCCGCCGCCGACCCTCGCAGCCGATGGTTTATGTGCGCGCATACCAGCTCGGCCCCAATAATACCTTCCGATTTCAGCGCTTGCATTGTATATAAAAGCGCCGTCGAATCGGCGCCGCCCGAAACGGCCAGCAAAACCCTCTGCGCCGCGCCTGCCCCCGCGTCTTCCGACGCGAGTCGGGGCGGCGGGCCAAACAGCCCGTTCGCCTCTATGAAATTACCGACCTTCTTCTCAAATCCGGAAAGCATAAGTCGTCACTACATAAAAAAACGGGCCTGATTTTCAGCCAGGCCCGCCGATATTCTTCGCTCTCGCTCAGAATGACATATTAGTCCCCGTCTAATGCTGTCCCGGCTCACCGCTCTTGGTTAACTCCTCTATTCGCTCTTCCGCAAACCCTTTCCAGACACTGTACCTGGCTTGTTTCCCTTCGGTCTCGACGGCCTGCCTGTAAAGCTCGAGCGCCTCGCTTCTATTGTGCAGCTGACGATCCAGAATGTATGCCGCCTTGAATCTCGCGGGGTAGGGAGTCGCGGCATCCCACTGGAATGCCCTCTGGAAGTAAACAAGTGCTATCGAGTAGTCGTTGAAGTGCTCAAATATCTCGCCCGCTTTGAACGCCGCATCGTCGATCTTGTCGCTGGTCGGGTGCTTGCGTATCACTTCGTTGTACTTGTCCAGCGCGAGCCTCAGCAGGCTGTTGTCCTTAAAGAGGAGCAGCGTGGTGGCCTCTTTGTGAAGCATCACCGCCTCGTCATACAATTCATCCGCCTTGGGTATCGACGCGCTGGCCTTGAGATCCGGACCTGCCACAGTCGCATCAACTATGTAGTCATATTGCGGCATAGTGTTTAGAGCGTCCAGCTCCTTCTGGGCCCACTGGAGCTTGATATTATTGCCGGTCTGCGTGTAATGCGCCATTAAAGTTTCAAGCGCACTCTGATACGCCTGCCGGTTAATCGCGACCTGCTCGATGAGATCTACTTCGACGGCGCTGCGAACATCGAGCATCGGCGACGTTCCTCCGCGAGGCGCGTTGAGCTGCCCGCGCCCCTTATCGGCCCCGCCGCACCCGACCAGCACGTTCAACAGGACTATCAGCACCGCTGTAAGAATTACCCTTGCCATAATGGCCTCCTTTCAAACCCAAGTATCAATATCCCGGCTAATCGCAAATCACGATTACTCAGGAGTCAATTATCAATTATCTTAGTGAGCTGTCAAGGACAAACATCCAAAAATGCCGCGCCGCGGAGATAGGGCATGGAATCGACCGGCTTTCCCCGAAATTTGTCTAACACCGGCTCGTTTCGGCAAATATACTGTTGTTGTCTCATAAGAGCCGGTTCGCACGAAAGGAGCGCACCAATGACAAAGAAATGGACTATGGACGAGATTCTCGGCACGGCCCGGGCCTTTCAGCCGGGTTGCGTTATCACCGCAGCGGCGGAGCTTGACGTATTCACCGCATTGCGCAACGGCCCGATGACCGCTCAGGCCCTGGCTGCCGAGCTTGGCGCCGACCCCCGCGCAACAACCGTCCTGCTCGATGCCCTGACCTCGCTGGAGCTCCTGACCAAGCAGGACGACAATTACAGCGTCGCCGCGGACGTAGCCGAGCTGCTCAGCGAAACAAGCCCCAAAAACGTCTTGCCGATGGTCCGCCATATTGGCGTATACCTGCGGCGCTGGGCGCAACTGGCCAAAGTAGTCAAATTCGGCCGGCCTGCCGAGCGCATCCCCGGTATCCTCGGCGAGGCCGGCGAAACAGCCGCCTTCATCGGCGCTATGGATAATATCTCCCGTCCGATAGCCGCCGAGGTTGTCGGCCGTTTACAGCCGTTGAGCTTCACCCAGCTGCTCGACGTCGGCGGCGCATCCGGAACATGGACAATTGCTTTTCTCAAAGTCGCCCCGCACGCCAAAGCGACTATCTTCGACCTGCCGGATATAATACCAATGGCCAGGAAACGCATCGCTGAAGCCGGATTGACCGACCGCGTCCGCCTTGTCGCAGGCGACTTCTACGAAGACGACCTGCCGACCGGCGCGGATTTGGCCTGGCTCGGCGCAATCGCACACCAGAATTCACGAGAGCAGAACCGTAACCTCTTCGCCAAAGTCCACGCCGCCCTGAGAAAGAACGGCACTATCGTCATACGCGACGTCGTTATGGACCCGTCTCGCACCGCCCCAGCAGCAGGCGCTCTTTTCGCAGTCAATATGCTCGTAGCCACCCCCGCCGGCGGAACCTACAGCCTCGATGAATATACCAAAGACCTCAAGCAGGCAGGCTTCATTGACGTCGCCCTCGTTCACCGCGACGAATTCATGAGTTCCTTGATCCGCGCAAGAAAGTCGTGATGCGACAGCCTGTGTATATTGGGTGACTCCGGCGGAAAGACTTACAAAAAGAGAATTCAATTGGTTGTAATGTTAGGAAGGTTTTGATATTATCGTGGAATTGGACGGCTTGGTTGCGTAGCCAGGCGTTCGATATGGGAAATGTCAGACAAGGAAACCGTATGTCAAAACCAAGAGATGTTAGAAAAGAAAAAAAGAAAACGCCCCAGAAAACGGCTGAAGAGAAAAGACAGGCTAAGCGGGAAAAGAAGAACAGATAATTTGCTGTTAGCACCATGTAGCACGCCACAGCAGCATTGTTATCCGCCCCCTACACAAGCGCCTTTTCAAAATCCTGCACCTTTGGCGGCTTTTTGCCCTTGGCCGGCATAATCTTATGCCCTTCTTCTTTCAGACGTGCGCCCTGGGCCTTGACACCGCCGGGATATTTTGGGTTCAGGCTGCCGTCGGCCTTGAGCACCCGCCAATACGGCGTGATACGCTTCCTGCCGGCCCGGCGGTCCTCTTCCGCCGCCCCTGAGATGATCCACAGAAATATCCCCGTCGTAAGCGGGCAGGTTGACTCCGCCTTGAAGTCTTTCGCAAGTTTCTCTCTTATCTGATTCACTGTGATCAGCCTGCCCTTTCGGACCCTGCGGACCTCCGCATCAACGAGCAGCGGCGTAGGCACAAGCACGCGCCTGCCCCCGAACCGCTTCTCCCAGCTCGCCGGCCCGCTGACAACCTTCGGCAAACCCACCGGCGGATTCTCCAGCTTCTCACGCCAGCTTTTCCGCGATGTAAACTTATCTCCCATGCTATTACCTCCTTTCGCCGCATCGCGCTTCACAGGACCCGCAATCCACCAAAATCATGGACCAGGCAAGGTGTAACGTCATTGCGAGGAGCGAAGCGACGCGGGAATCTCAATTTACCAAACATTCGGATTGTCGCAGCATCTTTTCGACACAGCTTGGTTAATCATCAAGGCCAGAATGACCGCAGGTAGTCGATGCTTTTCTTAGCTATAGTCTCCGGGTCCGGGTCGTACTTGAACACCTCTACGCTCAGCCACTTGTCCCACCCGATATCATTTATCGCCTCGGCGATGGGGCCGTAATCCACATCTCCCATCCCCGGACCGTAAAGATTCGGGTCGTTGACGTGGAAGTGCCCGATGTCCTCGCCCCGCACAGAGCGGATAATATCAGCAACAGGCTTCCCTTCCGAGCACATCGCCTTGACGTCAAGATGAATCCGAAGGTTCGGGTGATTTATCTGGCGCACCATTTTCATACCCTCGGCCACCGTATTGATGAAGTCCGTCTCCACGGGTGAGAGCGGCTCAAGACAGATTGTTGCGCCCAAATCGGCAGCCTTCTCCAGGACGGCGCTTAGCAGGTCAACCGCCCGTTTCCACGCGCCTTCTTTGGTCTGTCCATCCACGAGGCTTCGCTGCTTGGGCGAGCCAAGCACGAGCACCTTGCCGCCCAAATCGCTGCACAGATCAAGGAGGCAGGACAAGTAATCTCTTGTCCTGCCCCATATTGCATCATTCGTGGTGGTTATATGCAGGCCCGGGGGCCCCGCAAAGAGCCAGTGCAGGCCCACGACCTCCAAGCCGCTGTCCTCGACAATCCGCCGAACCTCTTTACGCTGCTTGCCCGAGACCTTATCGGCCGATTCGGCTAACGTAAACGGCGCTATCTCAAGACCGTCATACCCCAGGCGTCTGACCGTCGAGCAGACCTTAGTCATTGGCCGATTCTCGAACATCTCGTTGCAAAGGGCAAATCTCATCAGACCTTCTCCGGGACGACAAAAGGCTCGCGGTAGTTACGCTTCAGATACATATTCGCCCAATCGGCGTGCTCGCCGACAAAGACTTCCTTTCCCGGATCCATAGTAAGCATCGGGCCAATCGTTATCGGCTCCTTCTGCAGGTCAACCTCATTGGCCGTCAGATGGGTGAGCATCCGCTCGAACGAATCCATCAACTCGGCATTGTTCCCGATAGCCGCCTTTACCTCGTCAACCGATGCCTTCTTGCCCAGCCGGTATGAGATGTTGCCCATGTGGCACAGCGCGCTGGACAGATGCCCCTTCTCGATGTCGGCGTTCAGGTCGCTGACCTTGCGGCTGCGGACTGCGTCGATGAAGTTCTGGTGATGCTCCCCACCGCTGCCGGTAAGCTGCTTGACCTTCTTGCCGTCGTTGTCATATACCCAGCCGCCGCCTTCGCCGGCCGCGTAGTAACCGTTCTCGCACTGCACCACCACGCCGATCTGTGTGCCGCGGAAGTTGTCCATTCCCGAGTCGCCCTTCTTGCGAGGCAGCCCGCGGACCTCAAAAATCAGCGGGGCGGGCTTGTAATCCAAGAAAATAATCTGCGTATTGGCGGTCTCGCCGGCGTCGTTCACTTTGAATCTGCCGCCTAAGCTGATCACACGCGGCGCCAGCTTAGGATCGCCCAGCGCCCACCGCGACAGGTCCATCTCGTGAATGCCCTGGTTGCCCAAGTCGCCGTTGCCCGTGTTCCAGACCCAGTGCCACAGGTAGTGAAGCTCCGTCCGCCGCAGCGGCTCCATATCCGCCGGGCCGCACCACAGATTGTAATCAACAGTCGCCGGAGGCGAAATCGGCCCATTCGTACCATTGACAATCCCGTTTCCACTGAATCGCGGCTTGTAGCAGAAACCGCGGACCCACTTGATCGCGCCGATGTGCCCCTCATTTATATACTTGTATGCCTCCTTATAGGCCTCAGAAGATCGCCTTTGTGTGCCCGTTTGGACGATCCGCTCGTACTTGCGGGCCGCCTCAACCGCCTTGCGGCCTTCCCAGATGTTGTGCGAGACGGGCTTCTCTATATAGACATCCTTGCCCGCCTGGCACGCCCAGACAGTCACCAATGAATGCCAGAAGTTCGGCGTTGCCGAGGTGATCGCGTCGATGCTCTTATCTTCCAGCAGCTCGCGGACGTCGATGTACGTCTTGACCTTCTGCCCGTACTTCTTCTCGAAATCGCCGGCCCTGCCCTCCACATGGGCCTTATCGGCATCGCAGAGCGCCACCACGCGCACGCCCTTCTTCTCATTAAAGTAGCCGATGTGGCCGCTGCCCTGGCCGCCGACCCCGACCACCGCGATCCGCAGATCGTTATTGGCGCCAAGGACGCGCGAATTAGGCCCGGCCAATACCATTGCCGCACCGGCCGCCATTGTTGCCTTCATAAAATCCCGACGAGTTGACTTGCCCATAATACTTCTCCTTCATTTCTCACATGGTTCTTTCAGGAATACCCCAAAACCACGTTTCGCCATTGCCAGACTATTTCGTCGCCGCGTATGCGCGGTAATACTTTGCCACCTGCCCCTGCTCGGCGTCGCCGTTATGAAAATAGAGCCGATACTTGAACGTAAGGCTTTTTCCGGCTTCGATGGTTATATCGCCAACGCCCGCCGGCTTGCTCTCGAAGTCGTGCTCCCCGAATGGATTCGCCGCGAACAGTCCATACGTCCGAACGTGCCACCAGGTCGGATGCTTCGGATTTGTCGGATGGTCGAAAATCGCCACCCCAACAACCTTATCTTCCACCGGCCCGTAACAATCGCACCACGCCGCCCGTTTGCCCCACGCATCCCCGTCCTTGACCCCTTCGCTGTTGATTATATGTCCCTTGGCCACCTTGCCCTCCTTGCCTTCCACCTGCATCGTAGGCGCCAGGCGAATTGCCATCGACCCTTCCTTCGTGTCACCCAAGACAACCTTGCCCTGCGAGGCTTGGATTGTTATCTCGAAGTCCATCATCCGCCCGCCGTCCGCCAGAGTCGGGTAAAACCTGTGCGTTCGCGTATCCGTGCAGACAACCGCGCCATCTTTTGCAACCCACTTGTTCTTCGACTCGATAACGCCCGCCTTTGCGCCGGATTCAACCTTAACGAACCCATCGTGCACAACCTTGCCACTCCCGCTTCCCTCACCCCAGAAATCCTGGCCGTTCACAGCGCCGTGCGTGAACCAAAGGCTCTTGTGGTGCACGTGGTCGCGTTCCTCGTCCTTGTTGATATCCTTCATCGGCCAGTTCCGCGTGACGTTGACTCCCGTCGGGCCAATCACCGGGTAGAAGAACGGCCTGGGGACATCCTGATAGTTGTACTCCGTGAACAGCTTGCCGTCTATTTCCACCCTGAGCTTATTGTCCGCTTCGCTGATCTTCACCCCGGCCCCGCCTTTTGCCCCGCCCGGCTGGGCCTTCGCAATCATCCCCTCCCAGACCTGCCGCTGCTCAATCAACGCGGCAACCTTGTCTTGCGGGTCCGCCCGCCCCTCGAGCAATATCCACCCGGCGTAACCCATCCCCGCGAACAGATTCATCAATTCCTGATACGGATAGTCGCCGGCGTTCAGCTCGCGGACATGGGCCGTATCGCCAAACCGTCCCTTGACCAGGTTAAAGTTATGCTCCAGCCCCTCGTCTTTCAGGTCGTCAGAGTTGCAGTTCCAGCAGACCCCGACGTTCGGATGCTCCGCCACGTCCATAATCGCCTTGATAATCGGCAGCGGCGCGCACCCGCCGTGAACCTCCAGCCGAATCTTCTGCCCATGTTCGGCACCGAATCGGCCAAGCTCGTTGAGCGACTTGCCTATCTGCTCAACCGTCTTCTCCTGCGGCACGCCCTTGGGCAGGTCGTTCGGCTTGACCTTGACACCCAAACCGCCCACGTCCGCAGACAGCTTGATATACTCCTTTGCCCCTTCAATATTCGCCTTGAGCTTCGCAGGGTCGGCGTCGTGGAAAGCAAAGTTCGTGCCCATCCCGACGAGCTTCACCGGACTGTCGGCAAAACGCTTCTTGACCTCTATTCGCTGCTGAGCATTAAGGTCCGACTCAACATTGTGAGCGTGATCCACCCGCAGCTCAACGCCGAGCACTTTGGCCTTCTCGCAGTTGGCTATCAGCGTCGGCAGGTCCCAGTCCTTGCCCCACAGATATGTTACCAGCCCGAATTTCATCCGCGAGCCCGGTCCGGCCATTCTCATCGCCAGCAATTTGCCCGTCGGACCGACCGCAAGCGCAGCGGCGCCCAGGCAAATCGAATCCTTAATGAACTCACGACGCGTCTTCCCAAATCCATCCATCTTTGTCCCCTTCCGAAAAAGGATACCGGCCTTATAATGAGCGAATCAATCCTAACGTATATCAGACGCTCGGCAAACGCCATTTATTGCGGCTCTTCAGCCCGTTATCGCCAATAGTTGGAACAACCAGTTTCTCCGCCCAAAGCCCCTAAGTCAAGCCATTTCTCGTAAAAACAGGGGATGCCAGACCCCTCCGCCGTTGTAAACTCGAAATTCGAATATCGAAATCCGAAACAATATCAAATGAGCCAGACTCAAATGTTCAGAATAGAGCCTGCAGCGCCGATTAGGGATTGTTTTGGTCATTTAGATTTCGAATTTCTTATTTGTTTCGGATTTCGTGCTTAGGATTTTGTTACGAGCTACCCCTTGTACGCTCCCAGCAGCCTCTGTGCGATCCTGGAAGCCGCATCCATTTTAGCCACATCTGCGCAGTTCTCCGCCATCTTCCGGCGTTTATTCTCGTCCTTCATCAGCTCCTCCAGCTCCTCCCAAAGCCATTCCGCCCGCTCATTGCTTTCCGGCAGGTCATCCACTATGACCGCCGCCCCCGCCTCAACCAATTTGCCCGCGTTTAGATACTGATGCCTGTCCTTGTGATACGGATACGGCATGCAGATACTCGGCACGCCGGCCACGGCATACTCAGCCACGCTCACCGCGCCGCTGCGCCCGATCACTAAATCGGCTGCGGCCAACAAATCCGGCATATCATCATAATAGGCCAAAACCTTACGACTTATCTTCGCCCATTCGTACCTGACCTTGACATCCTCAAAGTGCGTTTGTCCTGTAAGATGCACTACCTGCCAGTCGCCGACAAACGCATCCAGCTTCTCCAGAATCGAGCATACCGCATCGTTGATATTCGCCGCACCGCTCGATGCGCCCGTGACGAGCAGAATCTTTTTACGCTTGTCCAGCCCCAGCTGCTCGATCGCCCTGTTCGGCTGCGGGTCGTCAAAACCCTTCCGCAGCGGACAGCCCACAACGCTCACTTTGGCCTTGCTCCCGGCGAAATAATCGCGGGTGTCTTCGAACTGCACAAAAATCTCATCCGCCCATCGGGCTATCAGTTTATTCGCCCGCCCGGGCACAATATCGACGTTCAATACCGCGATAGGCGCCTTCAATCTGTGCGCCGCCAGGCAGACAGGCCCGGCCACAAACCCCCCGACTCCTATCACCACCACATCCTTGCTCTCGACAATCGCCGCCCTGGCAATCCTGTAGCTTTTTATGAACGACCGGCAGAACCTCATCAGTTTGCCCGGCCGCACCGAGAGACCCTCCGCCGGCAGTGTTGTATATGCGAAACCACCGCGCCGCAAGACCTTCGAATCAATCTCCCGCCCGCTGCAGAAGAAATGCACCTTCGCCCCCGGCTCAAGCTCGACTATCCGCTCGGCCACTGCAATGGCGGGATAGATATGCCCCCCTGTCCCGCCACCGGCAAAGAAAAAACTTCTACCGCCTGTTACTTGGCTTGCCTGCGATTCCATACCTCCAAAGTCTGCCCCAAGTCCGCAGGCAACGCAAGCTTTTTCTGTGGCACGCGCGTCCCGCGCGTGGTCAGCCGCTCAGAACGGACCAGCGCTCGCCCCTACAGACTCGCCGAACCGCAACAATCCGGGCGCAAGGTCGTCCCGCTCGCTGCCACGAATACTCAAAAGCACGTTCACCGGCTTGGAGGCGGAGGAGGTGGTGGTGGCGGCGGCGGACTCATAAGCGGCGCCAGTTCCGGGACCCCGGAGGCCGGCGTCCAGCTCGCCATACCAGGCCGCCATACCGGCGTCTCCCACGCAACTTGCCCGCCCTGAATGGCTGCCGACAAGCGCTCGCGCGTCATCGGCCCGACCTGATTTCCGTTGACGTAGGCATACCATTGGGCCGCCGGAGGCGGAGGCGGCGGCGGAACCGGGCCAGGCTGCTGAACACCGCCGACGTTCTCTCCCAAGTTCTTCGCTACGACCTGGCCGAACCCAATACCCGCACCGATGCCCATCCCGGCACCGATGCCCGCGCCTGCTGCGCCGCTCGGGTTCTCCGCCGCCTTGGGCAGCGAATCGGCGATAGCCAATCCCTGCGCCTTGGCGATATCGTCCGTGTCGTACATATCGAGCCGGCTGCGCTCGTCGATCCGCTGGACGACTTCATCCGGCAGCGAGATATTCACCACCGCAATATCCACAAGCTCCAGCCCGTACTGGCTGAACTCAGGCCGGGTCGCCTCCTTCAGCATGGCGCCGAGCGTGTCATACTGGCTCGGCAAATCATAAACGCTCGTCTGTATCTTCGAGAGAACGCCCGCAAATCGGGACGCGATTATCTTGCGCAAAAACTCTTCGATGGCGGGAGTATCCTGGAGTCCCTGAGTGCCGACTATGGTATTTAGAAAACGCACGTGGTCGGTAATCCGCACGCTCCACGTCCCGAAGGCCCCTAAGTTCACGCCCATCTTGAACGTTTTGTCGCGGTAGAGAATCCGATTTGGCGTGCCCCAGCCCAGGTCGATAAACATCTTGAGGTTGACAAAGTGAACGTACGCACGAAACGGCGTCTTGCCTTTGAACACGAGCTTTGTCAGGGTCTTGAGAACAGGCAGATTCTGCGTGCTCAGCGTATAGCGTCCCGCGCGAAACTGGTCCGCCATCTGGCCGTCACGGTAAAAAACGGCAACCTGATTCTCCTGAACGATTAATTGCGAACCCGTCGTGAACTCGCCGCTGCCGCTTCCGGGGACGCGGGCAACCATCACCTCCCCGGTCGGATCAAGATATTCAACAACGTCAAAAAACACGATGTGCCTCCTTAAACTAAGAGCTGCTGCTGACGCTGTTTCAGCAACATTTCAATTTGATTTACGGTTGATTCAATCGCCGCCAGCTCCTCGCCGAGCCGTTCGCCGCCGATATTGGCTGCGCTTTGCGCCAATTCGTTAAACTGATTTGTAATCTTCTTGTTTATATCCCGAACGCTCCGCTCACCGCTCTCGTCGAGCGTCCCCGGCTTCTTAGGCGGCGCATATTGCAGGCTCGTCCGCAGCGCTTCAATCTTCTTGACTACCCGATCCACCGCCGCAGAGTCCGTCGAGCTTGCCTTTGCCGAGTCCCGCAATGTCATACAAATCTGCTCCACGTCCACTTCAAGCAAACGCAAAGGCCTGCTCTCAGCCCGAATCGCGGCGCCTTCGGCCTGCAAGCCGATGTCCTTCGCGTACAGCATGCTCGCCGCCAGCAAAAGTGCAAACACAGACGCCGCATACACTAACGTCACGGCATCGAAAAACCCTTTACTCTCCGAAGGACTCGGCGCAAGAATCAGTGCAAAAATCACCGTAACCAGAAAATACACGCCGATTAGAACATGGATGGTTATCTGCGTGGCGCCGCTGATTCGAATTTCATAGAATGTGCTCAGCCGGTAATTTACAAGCCACGCAAAGCAAACCAGCTCAGCCGCACAGAGCACCGAGACTGCAAAATAAAACGCGTACCCTCGGCTTGCCAGCGGAACCAGCACTAAGAAAAGCGCAACCGTAATCGAAACCGCAACCAGACACATGACCGCCAGCCACACTATATACCCTATTGGCTTATTCTCCATTGCCTGTACTCCTTGTTCTAAACCTCAATAAGGCTTCTGCAATTTTGCAGAACTCATTAAACCTCAATAAGTCGCTCTTTCGCCGCGCGCCTGGTATCCTCGGTCCGGCACCGGTCAAAATACTGTTCATACAGC
>CAYGZM010000010.1:3431-55098 GCA_964354365.1 uncultured Pirellulales bacterium | reverse complement strand
GCGGGTCATATTATAGCCGAAGAGGGAGGATGCAAGGTCATAGACATAGTCACCAGAGAAGCGCTGGCATACAACAAGGAAGATATGAAGAACAACTTCTTTATAGCGTCGCGTAAGGACTTGAGTTTTCTATGATTCGATGAGCGCCGGATAGAAAACGGTCTGTGAGCAGAAAGTCCTTTGACTTCGACGGCGAGCTGGGGCTGCCAAAGGTCGGTTAGATAGAATCACGCCAGACCCGCAACCTAGAAGGTCGGATGCCCCACGTGAGCCACAGGCCCGAAAATCTTAGAGCCCACATGGAACTCGAATCGCTCAAACACTCAGGTGAAAAAAAGATCGCTGTCAAACCGATGTTAGGAGCCGTATTGGCCCTGCTTATCGCGGGCGTTTTTTTTCTAAGGAACCAAGGCCACATTCCATCTTCTGAGACCGTCTTTGACTTTCTTGCAAGTCACACTATTGCTGCACCTTTGTTGTTTATACTGTTGTACTCTATTATGCCGAGCCTTTTCCTGCCAACGCTGCCTTTGAACATCGGAGCAGGCTTTCTATGGGGCGCATTTTGGGGGAGTCTCTACTCTGTACTCGGCTTTGCGGCCGGATCGGCCGTTGCTTTTCTGATTTCACGTTATATTGCAGGTGACTATTTTAGAAATAGATTCAATTTCAAGGCGTGGAAGTGGATCCTACGGGCAGTTGATAAGAACGGCTGGAAAACGGTTGCATTCACGAGAGTAAATCCGATTTTCCCTTCCGCGGTTCTAAGTTATCTGTTCGGCATTACGGCAATTCGTTTTTGGGAATACCTGTGGGCCACAGTGGTTTTTATTATTCCAGCCTCTATTGCTATGGCGGCTTTTGGCAGCTCCATAAAAGAGTTCACTGTGATAGGGAATCTGAAAGGCATTTCTACAGGAATTACTATAACAGTCGTTGCTTTGGCCGTTCTTTTTGGTTTAAGGCCGATAATTAAGCGTCTGGCGCCCAAGAGGGAGGATTTCTCGCAGCCTGCAAAATAGTAACAGTCGGGGACAGGACAATATGAAAGTCACTCTTCTCGTGCTCACTCTCAATGAAAAAGAAGGCATGCAACAAATTATGCCTCGCATCAAGAAAGAGTGGTATGACCAGTTGCTTGTTCTTGACGGCGGTTCTACGGACGGGACAGTTGAATATGCGAAAGAAACTGGTTATGATGTTTACGTACAAAAGCAAAAGGGGTTCAGGCACGCCTATATCGAAGCTCTGCCTTTAATTGAAGGAGACGTTGTCGTCACATTCAGCCCCGACGGGAACAGCATACCGGAATTGATTCCTGAATTGGTAAACAAAATGAGAGAAGGTTATGATATGGTCATAGCCTCCCGCTATCTCGATGGGGCCAGAAGCGAGGACGACGACATCCTTACAGGATTCGGCAACTGGTTTTTTACGAAAACGGTGAATCTTCTTCATGGCGGTCACTACACCGACGCCATGGTTATTTTCCGCGCCTACAAGACTCAGGTGATTTACGACTTAGAGCTGGATAAGGAAGCAGGCTATGCGCTGGCGGAGAAATTATTTCGCACCAAAATAAGCTGGGAGCCCCTTCTCTCAGTTCGAGCCGCCAAGAGAAAACTAAAAGTGGCTGAAATTCCCGGTGATGAACCTGCGCGAATAACAGGCGAAAGAAAGCTCAAGATATTGAAATGGGGCGCTGCTTATTATCTTCAGTTTTTCAGAGAAACATTCTTTTGGCGTTGATAGTAAAGTTGTGGCTTCGGGAGATAAAAATTGCGAGCAAGAATCTTTCTTACACATTATAAGGTATTAATCTCGGCTTCTATAGCCATCTTCTACCTTGTATCGAACCTAACATTTATGTATGGATTAGATGATTCAGTAAACCATATAAACGCGTGGCAAACAATAGGATCAAAGGATACGAGCGGTGTTTTGGCATTTGTTGGTAGCGTGTTCACTAATCCACCACGCGCTGAAAGCAAGCGCCTATTTCGTCCAATGCGAACCACCCACACATTTGTAAGCACTCATTTGTCTAAGTCTATTTCATTTTTCCCGGATGTTCTTAATGCTCTGACCGCCGGATTTCTCAGTTATGTTTTGCTTAAATTTGCAGAGTCGATCTCGATATGCAGGCACGTTGCAGCGTGTTCAACGGTTTGGTTTTTCGGCTGTATTCCAATTGTAGCAATGGGAAATGTGGTTTTGGTCTCCCAGTTTTTTGTTATCAGCGGAATATATTTATCCGCCATCTTCTACTATCGGTATGTCACATCGAGAAGACTGCTTTGGTTGGTTTGTTCTGCTTTAAGCATATTCGTATTTGGCCTTTATGCTGAAGCTCTTTTGATTGCAGCGGTCGGCATTGGTATATGTGGCGGTTTCAATCTGTTAAGAAGGGAATGGAAACTTGCGGCCATTTCAATGCTTTTTGCGATGTTGGCCGGATTCTTAGTCATTGGAAATGCTTTCATAATAACGTGGGATTTGGCACAAATAACTCGGACTTTCTCAAGCACTTTACTTGTAAGAGGATATGATGTAAGTAGTATGGCCAACCAAGGTGGCGTGGGGTTTATTTTGAACAAAGTGGTATCGTACTTGGAAATATATCGACAGCCAATCTTCTCCGCCATCTTCTTTTCCGTCTCTCCATACCTAATTATCTTTTCAGTTATAGCATTTATTTACTTAGTATTAGTTAAACGTAATTATGCCTGGCTTGCGGGTATCGGGCTATCTGTTTTTCTTTTAACAATTAATGTAAATATAGCAATAGGGGCTGTAATCGTTGTTATGGCTTTGTACTATGCAAAAAACTATCCATTACTGGTGAGTATGCTCTTCGCCGGACTTATTGTTCTTGGTCCGATATTTGTATCTGACGTTCACCTATGCTATTTTTTGGCGGCATTGGTTTTGTTGGTATTTAGAATCATATTTGACGCATACGAAGCGATACGTTGGAATTCTCTACGGTACGTATTTATCGCCTCGGCAACATTGCTGCCTGTTATCCTCGTCAGCAACTATGCATCCGGGGCTTATCTTTCTGCCAAAGTGGCCAACGATAACAGAATAGTTGCAGAAAAATTCACAACTGCTTTGGACAATGGAATTGTTCTTTCCAATTTCCGGCATGTGTTCGACCTGTATATGTACACAAATCTGGGACGAGAGCCTCGAGATTACAAGGAAGAAGTGTCTTTTACGGCTACAGCCCCGCTATACGGGGAAAAACGGGCGGTTAGAACGGATGAACAGTTTAGCAAGTGGATTCTGACTAATGAGAACAAAGGAAAGCCTTTCTACTTTCTTGTCGTTGACAATAACAGACTCTTCGGCAAACAGGTCTTCCACGGGCCACGATTCCTCGAGTCACCAATATGCTCCAAGAAGTTTGAGGGTTCCCGCGTTTTGAACGTAAGTGTGCCGTTCTTTGACCCAGGATTTCTATTGGCGCCATATTTTTACAGGCATAATCTAGTTGGGCGATTCATTGCTTACCCCATTTTCCCAGATATGGTTGATGATATCGGCGTAGAATACGGCTTTTTCTCGAAAAGGCTGTTTGCCTCTTATCGTTTGTTCAGAGTTCAAGGCAACCTGACTCAACAGACAATCAGAGATGAATGGGCTCTTGAGGGACCTATCAAGAAAGTCCGCGAATACCGTGGATTTAGTATCGTCCTGGTGAATGGCCGCTATTTTGCCATACCTCACTCACAAGGACCATTTGAAGTGACAAGGGCATTCGATTCGGGAACATTCGCGTCGGATGACTATTATAAAATAATTAGTCAAATTGAAGGAAGCTACAAAGGAACACCATCTGCCGATTCTCCAAATACTGGTTCTTTTACCGCAAAGAACGCTTTTGATGGTAGCACTAATACTTTTTGGGAGACAGGCAGTAGCCCCTTCCCTCACTGGCTCCAAATTGATTTTGAGCGTCGTAAGAAAATGATAAAGAGATATGCCCTGCAAACCGGCAGTCACGGGAAGGATGGGAGAGACTCAACGGGAAGAATGCCCAAAGACTGGCGGTTTGAAGGTTCGAATGACGGCTCGAATTGGACAGTCCTTGACACCCAAGCAGACCAGACTGATTGGAAGGTGAATGAAAGAAGGACATACAGTTGTGCGAATCCCGGCTCGTTTCAATATTATCGTTTGTATATTACGGCCGGGGTACATCCTAATATATTGAGACTCTACGAACTGGAAATGATGGAATAGAGAAGTTCTTGTTGTGTTGTGTGCAATTTCTCCTGCAGTTGGCTGCGCTTGCATGCGTGATGATGTCTTCAAGATGCCCATCCAGGTCGATAACTAAAATAGGTCTTTTTGTTATGGAGGTCTGAACCATGAAAACTAATATTAAATTCTTATTGTGTGCCGTTCTTTTCGTAGTCGGCTATGGCTGCATCGGCAATAACTCGCCCAATAGCCCTCCTTCAGCCGATGCCGGGCCGGACCAGAAGGTGTCCGACGCGGACAGAAACGGCAGTGAAGATGTCAAACTCGATGGGTCCGGCTCCAAAGATGAGAACGGCACAATAATTGGCTGGACATGGTCGGACGACCTCGGAGGCGCAATTCCAGACGGGTCGAATCCTTCAGCCACGCTCGATGTCGGCACGCACATCATCACGCTGACGGTAATCGACAATAAGGGGGCTGTGGCTACTGATACTGTGAAGATCACGGTGGACTGCCCGGTCCTGCATACTGCCGACTCCGTGAATACCGGTCCATTGGGTTCAGCAAACGCTTTTGACGGCAAGGCCGATAGCTTCTGGGAAACAGTAGCCATCTCGCGGGGAGGCGGCCCTTTTCCTCACTGGTTGCAGATTGATTTTGGGACTCAGCCAAAAACGATAAGAGGCTATACTCTACAAACCGGCAGTCACGGAAAGGATGGGACGGATTCAACGGGAAGAATGCCGAAAGACTGGCGGTTCGAAGGCTCAAATGACGGCGAAGACTGGACGATCCTGGATGCGCGGACAGACCAGACTGATTGGAAGCCAACCGAGATAAGGGCATACAGTTGTGCGAATCCCGACTCCTTTAGATACTATCGTTTGTATATCGCCGCCGGCGTAAACGCCAATATACTGAGACTCTACGAAATAGAAATGATGGAATAAAGACGTATCAAGATTTTGACGGCGATCTGAGTTATGAAAAACAACAACAAGATTTTGCTTTGGGCTGTTTTCCTTCTTGTTATCGGTTGGGGGTGTGGCGAGAAAAGGGCGCCTGCGGAAGGAAAGGCAGGTATCAACGACAGTGCGCCAGTCACCGTCGGCGACATTGCCGCCGGAGACTCCGCCGGTCCAGGTGAAGCGGAGTCATTTACATTAATCGTCCTGCCGGATACACAATACTATACGCTGAACTATCCCCAAATCTTCACTTCTCAGACACAGTGGATAAAGGATAACAAAGAGGCTATGAACATCGTTTTTGTACTTCACGAGGGCGATTTCACCAACGGCAATACAGATGTTGAATGGCAGCGGGCCAATACGAGCATGAGCATCCTCGACGGCGTCGCTCCTTACACGTTTTGTGCGGGCAATCACGATGTTCCCAATCTCGGCAGGCCGCCCGCCGATCCCAGAGATAATGCCAAGTTAAATCAGTATTTCCCCGTCAGCCGTTTTGAGAACAAGCCGTGGTGGGGCGGATGCGACCCTAATAACCCGGATGGTCGTTATGTTTTTTTCGATGCGCGGGGAATGGAGTTTATGATTATCTCGCTGGAGTTCCGCCCCAACGATGCGATGCTCCGGTGGGCCAATCGGGTAGTCTCTCAATTCCCCGACAAAAGAGTTATCTTTCTTACACATTCTTATATGCATGAGGATGATACCCGTGTCGGCCCCGGAGACCAGTGGGGCTGCTGGGACGCCGATGGAAACGACTGCGATGGAAACGACGGCGAACTGATGTGGGCTAAATTTGTCAAACTTCATAAGAACATCTTCCTTGTGCTGTCGGGCCACATCATTGGGGATGGGCTCGGGCGATTGACGAGCACGGGAGTAAACGGCAATTTGGTCCATCAGATTCTGGCAAACTACCAGGACCCGCCGATTCCCAGCGGCAACGGCGGCAACGGCTGGCTGAGGATTATGAAGTTTGTGCCGCGGGAAAACAAAATTGAAGTTCGGACCTATTCGCCGTGGCTGGATAAGTTTGCAGGCGACGAACAGAATCAGTTCGATTTGGTGTATCGAATGAGCAGCAACAAGCTTTGATCCTATAACATTTTTTACAAAAACGTCCGCAGTTGACTGCTGGACAAAGGCCGGTTCCGAAGTTTACCGTTCTTTTGCCGCCGCCTCCGCAGAGGAGCTCAAGCTCCTCATCGACTTCAGTATCTTGGTGTCGGGCCGAGCAATGATCTAAGCCCGTTTACCTGGACGATTATAATCAGTTGAAGGACCAAGGAATGGACTTGAGAAACAAAGAACTTACGCCCGAGCAAATAGAAGAGGCGAAGAAATTCATTATTCAAGGAAAGCTTGCATATCAGCCGTTTATATTTACAGACACACTGGAAACGGGTGCAGGTCAGAAGTTTCATGATGGGGAAACTAAGGGGGGGGCGTGTCTATTGGAAAGATGCCCCAGAAAACCTGCCTAAATCAATAAGGGAAGTGCTTACCGATGACCCGGAGCACTTTCGCGAATGCAACGAAACTCTGCGATTCATATATCGGTATTTCATTGATTCGATAGTTGAGAACCTTGGCGGTGATATTTCAGACTTGTCTTTCGCGGAGGTGGGCTGCAACACGGGGTACTTCCTGCATGCCCTTGCTTTGCGAGGGGCTGCGAAGTGTGTTGGCCTTGACTATACCCCAAACGCGGAAGTGTTCAAATGGTTTAATAGAGTATTGAATACAAACAGCGAATTCAGGTTTGCAGAATGGAACCCTCTTGAGCACCGGCTGCTGTACGGCAAGATGCCTGAAGTAGATGTAGCCTTGACTATTGCAGTGATGTGTCATCTTGCTGATCCGCTTTACCATCTCGCATTCTTATGCGATCACTCAGCAAAAGGCATATTCATCTATACTCCTGTCAATAAAGACAAAGGCTTGACAGTCAGCTATGGGAATCCTGCCAAGTATCCAAATGCCTTGTCGTGGCCTTTGGGATTCGATAACGAAGTACGTCCATCTGTTCCTCTCCTGCGAATGGGCCTGAAAGAGGCTGGGTTTGATGATATTCGTGAAGTTAAGTGTCCCGATAGTCTCTCGCCACGATGGAGAAGATGGTATTCTGAGCAAATCGGACTTATCGGATTAAGAACAAGGGACGTAAAAACAGCGCTTGGCGGTGGTCGAAGAATAAGGGGAATGCCCTCCAACTTGGGGAGCGATGAGAAACAGCGCATATTGATCGAGGAAGGGTATAGGGGATACAATATCATAGGCTTCGCGGACAATCTGTACGGGCTTGCTCAAAGTGAGGGAAGACTCGACCTTGATAAAGTCGGCACAGAAGGGTACCGTTGTGTCGTAGGCAAGTCCGTCGAAGAGGTAAAGCAGCTTATAGGGCGGAGGTCCAAGTAGAAGATAGGCCGCCGACAAATAGAAATTGAAATTACGCCAACAGTGCAGTAATGTGTAACGAGTATCGTGCGGACTCAAGCCAAGAGAGCCATATTCAGCAAAAACAATCGGGGAATTGAAGTGAAGCAGGTGGTCATCATAGGGGACGGCCAGGCGGCTGCAAGTTGTTGCAGCTTCTTCAAGAAGTACGGCTTTGACGTACTCTATTTTGTCGGCCAGAGAGGCGAAGAAGCGCCTGGCGGCATCTGTGTTTTCAAATTCACCGATAACAGTGCAAAGGAAATCGCATCAATGGGTTGCCCGGTCGTTTTCGCAGCGGACAATACCCGTTTCTGCCGGCGTGCTAAAGATAAGCTGGCCGGAATAGGCGTAGCGAGGAATTTCCTTGTTGAGGACTCAATACTCTGGTCCTGCGATACGGAGGAGCTTCTCGATGCCCTGTCGTTCAATAGTAAGACGCAGCCGAACGAGTATTTGAGATGTTTGCTTGAGCGTTACCCTGAGAGTGCGCGCGATATGATCGGAACTCTCGCGGATTATCAAATCGAGAAGATAAAGAAGGACATTGACCCCGAGAAGAAAACGCTTGCCATATATTACCCGAGCAAGGCGTACAGGTCCAATCTCGGCAGTAGGGGCATGTATGAGAAGATCCGCGAGAAGGGCTACAATGTCATCTTCCTTTTCGGCGTGATACGAGACGACGAGTACGAAAAACAACCACACTCATATTATGCCGGTCATGACCTGGTGCAGCGATTAGATTTTGTCGATGTTTTTGTGTACCCGTCTCTGATGGGAGGCCTCCCGAAAAGGTCGAAGAAGGTTCTGTTTGTTCATGACATATACGATTCTCCGAGTGGCAAAGACGAGGCACCCTGCAAACCGGAAACGGATTCCGGCAAGCCGCAACGCGTCTCGCCATTGCTGGACGAACTCGACTACACTTTTCTGCCCTGCAGGGCGCTTATGGGCAGAACTCATGTAGCAGTGGACAGGTGTACAAGGTCGAGACCGCTATGGCGAATTCCCGGAGGGTATATTAAGCTTGACCGCAACCTTCATTTCTTTGAGGCTCACAAGACAAAAATACCAGTGAACAGTATCATTTACGCTCCTACGGTCTGTGGCGACGAATTTGAGAACTACGTTTCGCTGCCCGAGTACGGTGAGGATATAGTGAGGGCCCTGCTGGCCAATTTCCCGGATTACAGGATAATCTTCCGGCCCCATCCGCATACGCTTGATACAGAGTATGTGGCGAATATAGAAAAGCGATTTCGCGATAACGAGCGGTTTGTTCTGGATTCCAATGCAAGCTTTTATATGGGGAACTATTGCAGGTCGGCGGTTATGGTAACGGATATGTCGGGGACGGCGTTCACTTACGCGTTTACGACGCTGCGACCTGTAATCTTCTTTTCGCACAATGAGAGTACGGTCGAAAAAGCCTTTAACAACGTCAGGTATTTCGAGGACCGAGCGAAGATCGGCTATATCGCGATCGACATCGACGAGCTTGTGG
Organism: uncultured Pirellulales bacterium; assembly: GCA_964354365.1. Lineage (GTDB taxonomy): Bacteria > Planctomycetota > Phycisphaerae > Sedimentisphaerales > Anaerobacaceae > CAYGZM01. The sequence continues at coordinate 45,972 of CAYGZM010000010.1, read as the reverse complement.
AGAAAACGGCCCTTGCATTGGGAAAAAAAGATGGGTTTGAGAAAACGATTCGGGAGTTTCGGGATTCCGAAATCTATAACGTTGGCCAGGCTGAGGAGTATTTCACCAAAAGCCTTAAGCATATTGTTGAAGGCACGGTACATAGGGACTGGGGGATTGTTCTGTCTGCTGACTATCAGACGAGAGGACGGCTGGACACAGAGCAAAGAAACACTCTTGAAGCCGATGCTGAGGCGGAACAGCCGCGTTTGGTTCAGGAGAATTATAAGGACTACAATATAGTGAAGTTCAACGGCAGCTACTACGGCCTTGCGCAATGCGAGGGCGCGTTTGACATAGAGAAATTCAAACGCGACAGGTACAGCAGATGCTTTCTGGGCAGGACCCTTGACGAAGTGCAGGGCATAATAGACCAGTGCGCCGCAGAGCACGACGAGCCGGTGCTGGTGGAGGGGGGATACGAAGGTTACAACATCATATACTGCGCCGACAAATACTACGGCCTTGCCCAAGGTGAGGGCGCGTTTGACATAGGGAAGGCAAATAGAAACGAATACAAGAGATGCTTTGTGGGCAGTTCAATCGACCAGATCAGGCAAGCCATAGATCAATCAGTGGTTCAACGTATGGGGCCAACAGGAATGAGCCGAGCAGCACCGAGACAAGTCTGATATCACAATGACATCAAACAAGATAATTGTCTTTAGCGACAGCGAATTGGCGATTGACTGCCATCGCTTCTTCACAAAGTATGGTTTTGAAGTGGCGTCCTTTGTTCTTGCCAAGACGACGGATAAGAAGCTTTTTGATGTTCCGGTATTTCAACTGGACCAGATGGACGACAAGCAGCTCGTCGATTTGGACTGCCCCATCATTATCGCATCGAGCAATCCGGCTTTCATATCCGATGTGCGAAGGAAATTGGACAGCTTGATGACGGAAAAGCATCTGGTTTTTGAAGAGCCGCTCATTTATTCGGCCTGGCTGGAGCAATTGGTCGATGCGTTATCGTTCAATAGCACCAGCACGCCCAACGAATATGTGGAGCACCTGCTTGTCACCCATCCGGCAGGGCTGGGTGACGGCCGAAATGCCGTTGAGGCGCTGGCCAAGTATTTGTCCCGAAAGATAAAGCAGGACATAGATGCCGCGCAGAAGACATTGGCAGTCTATTATCCAAGCAGCGCATACAGGATGAACCTCGGCAGCGGGCAAATGTATGACAAGATTCGTCAACAGGGGTACAACGTGATATTTCTGTTCGGCGTGATATGCAACGATGAATTCGAGAAGCGAGCGTACTCGTATTACGCCGGGCACGACATTGTGAATTTCCTGGATTTTGTTGACGTGTTCGCCATTCCTACGGTGATGCTCGGCCTGCCCAAACGAGCCAAAAAGGTGCTGTTTGTCCACGACATATACGATTCGCCGCTCGGTCCGGAAGGGCTTCCGCAAGAATCGGCGGATGGCGAATATCCGCGTGAATCGGCCTTCCTGGACGAGCTGGATTACGTTTTTCTGCCGTGCACCGCCGTCATGCGCCGCAACAGGATACGCCCGCTGGTAAGGAGCAAGCCGTTGTGCAGAATACCCGGCGGGTACATTAAACTTGATCACAACATACGCTATTTTGAAAACAACAAACTCCCGGTGGACAGCATAATTTACGCACCGACGATCACAACAGGCGATTTTGCACGGTATGTGTCGGTCCCGGAATACGGCCAGAGAATTGTCGAGGCGCTACTGGAGGGCTTTGCGGATTACAAGATAATCTTCCGGCCCCACCCGCATACACTCCAGACGGAGGATGTGACGAAGATAGCGGAGCATTTCAGCGGTGACAAACGGTTCATTTTTGACTCCAACCCAAGTTTCTATAATGACAACTATTGCCGCTCGGCAACGATGGTGACGGACATGTCGGGCACGGCTTTCACTTATGCGTTTATGACTCTGCGACCGGTTGTGTTCTTCTCGCATAGAGAACAGGACGTTGCCAAGGCATTTAACAATGTGAAGTATTTCGAGGACCGCGAGCGCATCGGCTATATTGCCACGAATATCGACGATCTGAAGGAGCAGGTTGCACTCGCACTGCAAAATACAAAGCGGTTCGCTCGGAACAGCCGCAGATTCCGAGACGAGACAGTCTTCAATCTGGGCAGAGCAGAAGACTACTTCGCCGAGAACTTTCACTGCATCGCCGAGGGCACAAAACATAAGGACTGGCAATATGTTGTCGCCCCGTCTTCTCAATCGGAGGCAAGATTGCTGGGATCCTTGCACGCGGATATTGAGCAGTATATCGAAAAGATCGGCAGCCTGGACAAAGTGCTGGAGGAGCAACGCGCCGCCATCCGGAAAACAAAAAAGCTCGCAAACGACAAGAGCATCCAGATAGATGACTTACACCGGGAAGTCCGGGAGAAGAACGATGATATTGCAGGGCTGCGTGCCTGTATCGAAGAGAAGAATGATGATATCGCAGGGCTGAAGGTCAATATCGAACAGAAGAATCAGGCTATAGACGGCCTGCAAAAAGTGGTCGAGCAGAAAGAGCAAGACAACCGAAAGCTCGGCGACGCACTGCGCGAGCGTGATGAAAACATCCGGAACCTACAAGGAGAATTGGAGGAGATCAGGTCAACCTGGTGGTTTCGGCTGTTTTCCTGGCTCAAAAAGCGTTTGACAACAGGCAAGAAGACCGATAAAGAAAAACCAGCCAAAAAGACTCAGGAGTAGGCCTGCAGGATATTTGGCGTGGTTCTTTGGGAATCGGGAATCGCTGATTTTAGGAACCGAAGAGACGGACAAAGATTCGCTATGGAGATATTATTTGAGCACAAACTTCAGCAGCAACCCGAGGTGAGTATCGTGCTGCTGGATTGGTCCGTTCGGGAGAGTTTCCATATTCTGGACTATCTGGAGCATCAGGACGCCCCGAGAGAGTCGTTCGAAGTCATCTGGATTGAATACTATGACCGGCGTCTGGAGGACATAGAGCTGCGCCTGAACAAGTGCGCGGCATTCGGCAATCCTCCGGTTGTTGACAAGTGGATAGTTATGAACATGCCCAAGGACATCTACTACCATAAGCACCTTATGTATAACTTGGGCATCGTCGCCGGCTCGGGCCGAATAGTAACGGTATGCGATTCCGATGCTTTTATCAGGCCCAGCTTCGTCAGGTCAATCATCGAGTCATTCAAAGAGGACAGCAACATCGTCCTGCACATGGATGAATTCCGAAATGTGAACAAGAAGTTCTATCCTTTCAATTATCCCTCTTTTGAAGAAGTCACTACTTTGGATTGCCTCAACAGCGTAGGCGGTAAACCGACAGGGATAGTTGATTTATCGGACCCCTTGCACCTGCGCAACTACGGCGCCTGTATGTGCGCTCTGCGCAAAGACCTTATCGCCATCGGTGGAGCGGATGAGCACATGGATTATTTGGGCCATATATGCGGCCCGTACGATATGACATTCAGGCTCGTAAACGCCGGCAAGAAGGAAGTATGGCATCCCGACGAGTGGCTGTATCATACGCGGCATCCGGGCCAGGCCGGGGAGGGCAATTACCTGGGGCCGCACGACGGTAAGCACATGTCAACAACCGCGCTCGACGTCATCAGAACAGGCCGGGTGCTGCCGCTGGTGGAGAATCCGGCAATCAGAAGCCTTCGCCTGAATGGAGATGGAATCTATTACAGCACTCTGATGTCGCAGGTAATTCCGAGCCTGGAAATAGACAAATGGAAAATCGACAAGGCAACCCTCAGCTCGCAGCAGTACTGGATTGGTGACATTCTCATAACGGTGAAAGAAAGGAAGCAGGACAAGAAAGAAAGGCTTCTTCATTCGAGAGGTAAGTACGGCAAGCTCTCCGTGAAACACTTCTGGGTGGAGCTTATGCTTTATCAAATCATATTTTCGTTGACCCTAAGACAACTATGTTTTAAGATAAGAAATTATCTTGGGAACAAGGCCAGGCCCAGAAGTCTGTTGTCCGACTGTCGTTTGGTCTTCGTGTTTTTCTGGAGGATGTGGAAGAATAACCTATATACGATCAAGGCGTGCGAACAGGTGATGGAGAAGCTCATCGGCGAAGGCGTCGAAGAAGTTGCCGTTTACGGCGCCGGTTACGTGGCGAAGATCCTGTACATACTCTCCAAAGAAATGCCGTTCAAGATAAGCAATATGTACGATAAGGCCATGGCGGGAGAGACATTTCTGAATTATGAAGTTCTTGCGCCGGAGGCGCTGAAGGGTTATGAGGGAAAGGTCGTCATCGCTTCCCTCGTGAGGATTATCGAAAAGGGTGCTGAGCTCGAAGAATTAGGCATCGATCAAAAGGACATTGTGAGACTGCAATAGTGATGGAACACTCCGAGATTCCCGCAGAAGCTCTTCTGAGCCTGTACGTAGTCATTTCGAGAATCAGAAAGGTGGAGCTCAGGATAGAAGAGCTCTACCACAAGGACGAAATGAAAACTCCCGTCCATTTGTGCTTAGGGCAGGAGGCCATTTCGGCGGGGGTCTGTGCAAATCTGAAAGAAACCGACTACGTTTTCAGCAACCACCGCAGCCACGGGCATTACATTGCAAAGGGCGGCGACTTAAACGCAATGATCGCCGAGCTTTACTGCAAAGAGACAGGCTGCTCACGCGGCCGGGGCGGTTCAATGCACCTAATTGATACGTCGGTGGGGTTGATGGGTTCATCTTCTATTGTCGGCGGAGGCATCCCGGTCGCCGTAGGGGCGGCTTTGGCCTCTGTCTTGCGGAGGGATGGAAGGGTGAGCGTTGTCTTTTTCGGAGACGGCGGTTCCGAAGAGGGCGTCCTGTATGAGAGTATGAATTTTGCCGCGTTGAAGAAACTGCCGGTAGTTTTCATCTGCGAGAACAACTTCTATTCCGTCTGCTCGCATCAAAGCGCAAGGCAGGTCAACGATGATATCTCAATGCGGCCCAAGGCGTTCGGCATCCCCTCCTGCAAGGTCGATGGGGCCGATGCCGCCGAGGTATATGTAAAGGCAAAAGAGGCCATCGAAAACGCACGCTCCGGAAATGGCCCTTCCTTTCTCGAGTGCCGGGCCTATCGCTGGCGGGGTCACGCGGGGGCGGGCGATAAGTTGAAAACGCAGTACCGAAAACTCGACGAATGGGAAGAGTGGATGGCCAGAGACCCGTTGAAGGAGCTTGAGGACACCCTCATCGGGAATGGCATCCTGACGGACGACAAGAAAACGGAAATCGGGCAGGCGATAGACGAAGAGATACGCCGGGCCTTTGATTTTGCTCAGAATAGCCCTTTGCCGGACAAGAAAGAAGTTACGAAGTATCTCTATGCTTGATTTGAGATGCCCTGGACAAAGATTCTAATTGAAAAACAGGAACCGGGCTTTGACGAGCACCTCGGCCAGGATGTGCGAAAGCTCACGTTTCCGCAGGCCTTGAGAGAGGCCCTGGACCAGGCGCTGGAGCGGGACGATCGGGTATTCGTCATGGGACAGGGCGTGGACGACCCTATGGGTATGTTCGGAACGACCCTGGACCTGCATAAGAAATACGGCAGTGAGCGGGTATTCGACACCCCTCTTTCCGAGAATGCGATGACGGGAGTCGCCGTGGGGGCTGCCATAGCAGGTCTGCGGCCCGTATATATTCACAACCGGCCGGATTTCCTAATGCTGGCGATGGACCAAATCGTCAATCACGCTTCAAAATGGAGCTATATGTTTGGGGGACACGTCAACGTTCCTCTGGTGATTAGGGCGGTCATCGGACGAGGCTGGGGCTCGGCGGCTCAACACTCTCAGTCGCTGCACGGTCTGTTTATGCATGTGCCCGGCCTAAAACTCGTGATGCCGAGCACGGCGTACGACGCCAAGGGACTGCTGATTACGAGTATCGCCGACAATAATCCCGTGATCTTCATAGAGCACCGATGGTCGTATAAGCACGAAGGTCACGTGCCCGAAGAGCCGTATTCAATCCCCTTTGGAAAGGGTATTGTTCGCAGACTCGGTAAGGACGTTACAATTGTCGGAATCTCGTACATGGTTATCGAGGCTTTGCGAGTTGCAGCGGAATTGCAGGAAAAGGGATATGACGTCGAAGTAATTGACTTGAGGACCCTCAAGCCCCTGGACGAGCAGATCATTCTCAATTCCGTAAAGAAGACGGGGCGCTTAATCATTGTTGATACGGACTGGGTGACGGGCGGCGTCACGGCGGAAATAGCAGCCATCGTGGCGGAAAAAGGTTTTGGGGATCTGAAGGCTCCAATCAAGCGAGTGGGCTGGCCTGATGTCCCCGTGCCGGCGAGCTATGTCCTGGAGGAAGCGTTTTATCCCGGAGCAGAGCAGATCATCAACGCTGTAAAGGAAATCGTCGAATGAAAATTCTGGTGACAGGTGCGGCGGGATATATCGGCTCCGTCATGGTTCCAGAGCTGCTCAGAAGAGGCGATGAGGTAATCGCCGTTGACAGTTTTATGTATAACCAGACATCCTTGCTGGAGTGTTGCTGCGAAGAGAAATTGTCCGTTATCCGCGGAGACGCCCGCGACAGAAAACTTATGTCAGGCGTGATGAAAGATGTTGACGTCATCATACCTCTGGCGTGTCTGACCGGCGCGCCGCTTTGCGCGAGGGATCCTGTAGCCGCCCGGACGACAAACTTGGACGCGATAAAGATGATACTGGAGCTGCGGAGCAAAGAGCAGAGGATAGTGTTTCCGACGACCAACAGCGGGTACGGCATAGGTCAGAAGGGCAAGTTCTGCGATGAGAATACTCCTTTGAACCCGGTTTCCTTGTACGGCCAGTTGAAAACAGAAGCGGAGAATGCGATTCTCGATGCGGGCAACAGCATCACGTTGAGACTGGCTACGGTGTTCGGGGCGAGTCCGCGGATGCGTCTTGACCTGCTGGTGAATGATTTCACCTATAGAGCCGTCTATGACCGTTTCATTGTTCTTTTCGAGGCTCACTTCAAGAGGAATTACATTCATATCCGTGATATTGCCAGAGTCTTCATTCATTGCATAGACAACTTCGACGCTATGAAGAACGAGCCTTACAACGTCGGGTTGAGTGATTGCAATATAAGCAAACGCCGGTTGTGCGAAGAGATAAAGAAACAAGTCCCGGAATTTCATATCGTCGAATCGGAGATCGGCAAAGACCCCGACAAAAGGGACTATATCGTGAGCAATGAAAAGATGGAATCAACGGGGTTTGCGCCCAGGTTCACGCTGCAATACGGCATAAGCGAGCTGATAAAGGCGTATCAAATCGTCAAAAGAAATCAATATGCGAATGTCTAAGACGAAACAATTGGGGGACCACTAAAATGATTATCAGCAGAACTCCTTACCGCATCTCCTTCTTCGGAGGCGGCACAGATTATCCCGTCTGGTATCGGGAAAACGGGGGGCAGGTATTGGCGACAACGATAGACAAGTACTGCTATATTTCGTGCAGGTACTTGCCGCCCTTCTTCGACCATAAGTATCGAATTGTCTATTCAAAGGTGGAGAACGTGAGAGAAATTTCTGAAATCCACCACTCCGCCGTCAGGACGACGCTTGAATTTATGGGAGTCAGGGAAGGACTGGAAATCCACCATGACGGCGATTTGCCGGCGCGAACCGGTCTGGGTTCAAGCTCTTCTTTTACGGTGGGTCTGCTGTACAGCCTTTATGCCCTGAAAGGGCTGATGCCCACCAATATGCGTCTGGCAAAAGAGGCCATCCATATCGAACGCGACATTCTCGGAGAGCACGTAGGCTCACAGGATCAGATTCTGGCGGCTTGCGGCGGATTTAAGAAAATAAGCTTCAACGGCGATGATAACTTCAGGGTCACGCCCGTTATCCTCGACCGCTACAGGCTGCAGGAGCTCCAGGACCACATAATGCTCGTTTTCACAGGATTTACGAGAATCGCCTCGAAGGTCGCAAAAGACCAGATTGAGAACACTCGCAAGAGAAGAAGCGAATTAGCTGCAATGGGCCAAATGGTTGATGAAGCACTCGGAGTCCTTGCCGAGGGTCGAGATGTTAAAGACTTCGGCAGACTGCTGCACGAATCCTGGAAGCTCAAGCGGAGTCTGACTGATAAAATATCCAACCCTGAGATTGACCAGATATATAATACAGCCCGCAAGGCGGGCGCTATAGGCGGCAAGCTGCTGGGCGCAGGCGGGGGCGGCTTCATGATATTCTTTGTGGAGCCCGACAGACAGCATCAGGTCAAAGAAGTATTGAATGGATTCTTGCACGTTCCTTTCAGATTTGACAATTCCGGCAGCGAGATCATTTTCCATCATGCTTCCTACGATGCCGCCAGCCAAATTGCTCCTATTGACGCTTATCCTCGCGGATACGATGAGGCGCCAAGGGAGCCGGCTGATAAAAGAGTTGAAGTTGCCCGCAGAAGCAAGCAATATGACAGTGAAGTGTTGAGCTCGCTTTGAGAAGGCAGCATCCGATTGACACAGCCAAAGAAACTCCCCAGGTATTCCGACTGTCCTGAAAAATAGAGGACCGGCTTATGGAAAACGGAATTGATCTACTGCTGATAAACCCCGGTGGAAAGAAAGAGGCGTATGAAGACCTCCGGTTCAGCCTTGCGGCAATCGAGCCTCCGGTATGGGCGGGATTGATAGCGGCATTTGCCCGCTGGAAGGGATTCTCGGTCAGAATCATCGATACAGAGGCGGAGGTCTATTCCGACGACCGCATAATTGAGGAGATTGCGGAATGTAATCCCGTACTGGCGGCAATTGGCGCCGTAGGGTCGAATCCCTCGGCTTCATCCACTCCCAAGATGGTCTCGGCGGGCCGGCTTCTGAGTCTAATCAAGCAAGAATTGCCGCAGGTCAGGACGGCGCTCTATGGTATCCATCCGTCCGCCCTTCCCGAAAAGACGCTGGTCGAAGAGGAAGTGGATTTTGTATTCAAGGGAGAGTGTTTCCATACTGTGGTTGAGCTCCTGGAAAAGTTGAATTCGAGCAGCGGGATAGAAGACTATAACATAAAGGGGCTTTGGTCGCGCAAGAACGGCCAAATCGTCTCAAACGGATGGGGGCGATTGGTCAGGAATATCGACGAACTGCCGTTCGCCGCCTGGGACTTGCTGTCTATGAGCGAATACAGAGCACATAACTGGCATTGTTTCGGGCATCTGGATCAGAGACAGCCCTATGCGGTTCTGTACACGAGCTTTGGCTGTCCGTTCAATTGTAAGTTCTGCAATATCAAGGCGAATTATGACGGCAGGCCGGGAGTCCGCTTTCGCAGTCCCAAAAGAATCGCCGACGAGATAGGTCTGCTTGTGGAGGAATATGGAGTCAGGAACATCAAGTTTGCCGATGAGATATTCGGCCTGAGAGAAAGCCACATCATCGAAACCTGCGACCTGCTTGCCCAACGCGGCTACGACCTGAATATATGGGCTTATACGAGGATAGACACCATAAATCAAAGGCTGCTGGAGAAGATGAAGGCGGCGGGGATAAACTGGCTCGCCTACGGCATTGAATCAGGCAGCAAGAAGGTACGCGATGGAGTAGTCAAGGGCACATTCGACAGGGACGCCATAATAAGAGCCATCGAGATGACCCATGATGCAGGCATCTATATTGTTGCCAACTTCATACTCGGCCTTCCCGACGACGATGCAGAGACGATGCAGGAAACGCTGGATATGGCGAAAGAGCTGAACTGCGAATATACGAACTTCTACACGGCTATGGCCTACCCGGGTTCGCAGTTGTACGAGGATATGGTGGAGCGTGGAGCCGATTTGCCTGAAAACTGGCTGAGCTACTCGCAATTAGGCAAGGATACGCTTCCCCTGTCGAATGAGAGCCTGTCGAGCTCGGAGATATTGCGTTTTCGGGACAGAGCCTTTGAGGAATATCACAGTAGCCCCCGCTATTTGAGAATGATAGAGGAGAAATTCGGCGCCGATACGGTGGAGCATATAAAAGGAATGTTGGAACATAAGCTTGTTAGAAGATTTGCCTGATGACCAAGAACTTTTCACTCATATTACCGACCCGTGACCGCCCGATGTTAGTCAAGAGGCTTTTTGACAGCCTGACCCAGACCGTCGGCGATCCTGACCAGGTGGAGATTGTGCTCTATACAGACCAGGACGACATTGAGAGCCGCAAGATCTCCCATCCTCTGCTGGATACGGTCAAACAAACAGGACCAAGGCCAAGAAAGACCATGGGCAATATCATCAAAGACTGCTACGAGGCAAGTCGCGGCCGGTATATTATGTTGATAAACGATGATGTGGTGTTTCACACCAAGAACTGGGATGTGGAATTGCTGGAAGCCTTTTCTCAGTTCCCTGATGAGGTGGCCCTTGTTTATGGGAAGGACCTCTACTACGGAAAGGAAATGTCCACGTTTCCCGTCTTGTCCCGCACAGCGTGTGATTTGATGGACGGGATATGCCCCGGCAAATATGACAACCACTGCATAGACGCCCACGTATTTGATACGTTCAAGCGTTTGTCCGGGCTTGGGCATAATAGAACAGTATATCTCCCCAACGTTGTTTTTGAGCACATGCACTACGATTTGGGAGCTTCGGCGTGTGAAGCCGGTTTGGAGCATAAGAACGACCAGGATGATCAGGCTGCGTATCTCTCGTTTGCCGAGGAACGTCAGCGTACTGCGGCAAGGATGGCTCAATACATAGAATCGCAGAAGAATAGTGTGGCGAAAACCAACGATAGAGAAGCTCAAAAGTCGAGACACTTGGAGCCTTCTGGAAACGCCGTAAGCAAAAATAGAACAACAATCTCAAGGCAATTGTCTGTTTCGCTCATAATGCCTGTGAACAACAGCTCTCTGGAGTACGCTGCCGCCTGCCTGCAGGCCGTTCTTGACGACAACAAGGACAAGAAGTTACCGTATGAGTTTGTTATTGTTGCCGGCGGCGAGGCGGCGGAGACCTCAAAATACCCCAGGAATATAAGAAGCAAGATGATGATTGTGCCCGACGAACAGACAAATACGGCCGCAGCTTTTAATGCAGGGGCCTCTGCAGCGAATGGCGAGTATCTTGTTTTTCTTGACAGTAACGCGTTCCCTCTGCCCGGCTGGCTTAGGGCCCTGGTCGAAGCGGCACAGGATGAAGAAGTAGGCATCGTCGGGTCTAAATGGCTTAATCCCCGCAACGGGGCGATAGAGCACGTTGGGATCGGCTTTTACAAAGACAACGGCATTCTGAAGGGGACTCATATCTACAGAGGTCTTGCCGCAGACCATCCCGCGGTCAGCAGGACGAGGGAAATGCAGGCAGTACGAAGAGCCGGCATGCTCGTGAAAAAGGACGTCTTCTTGGATGTGGGGTGTTTCGAGAGAACCATTGCCGGCCTGGAAGACATAGACTTGTGTTTGAAGGTGCGTCAATCAGGCAGGAAGGTCATCTGCACGCCCGGGGCCACGCTCTATTGTGAGTCTCAGGATTCCGGTGGAAAGGGTGCGACAAACGTGGACAATCCAGCGGCTCTTCTCGCCAAGTGGGACGGCCATATAGAGTGTGACATAGACAAGCTGCTCGGCCAGGACGGATTTTTGCTTCGCCCGGGTAAAAAGGCCCATTACATCCGCCCGGGCAAGGAGCATATCCACAATTTGGGAAATGGCGACAGTGATCCGGAAGTCACAAAAGAGCTTCTGGAAGAAAGTCTCGAACTTATCAAATCGCTCAAGGGCGACCTGAAGGATTTGTCTGAGATCTGCAAAGAGCTCGTTGATATGTACTTCTCCCTCGGCTCCGACAAGGATGTTCACAGAATCTACAAAATGATGCAGGCTTATGGGCTGTCTGTCCCTGTTTTGTTGACTATGTATGAGCAGTTAGTCAAGACCGACAGAAGGAACTTCGGCACGGTCGAGTCGGTTGATATGTATGCCGGCACGAGATTTCTGGTGCCTGTTTCGGCTTGGGTGTCGCAAATAGAGATGAAGATGTATAAACAAGGCAGCCCAAGAGACGATATTGTCGCCCGCATATATAGTGACAATGTGGGGCCGGACAAGCCTGTATCTCAGACGGCTTCTAATCCGGTTAGTGGAAGTAATGTAACATCTAATCCCGGTGGAGCTTGGGTGAGGTTCACCTTCCCCAAGCCGGTACTACTTTCAGCCAACACTTACTATTGGATTATCCTGCATCGAAAGGGCAACGCTAACAATGCAAGCCATTACAGGATTTTGCTGGATTCCAGCCCTCAATGCCGATACCCATACGCTTCGGATTACTATGGGAAAGAGCCGACCGGCGGCAACGTCAGCGACCGTATCAGTCAGTTGTTCAGGGTCTTTGGGGCTGTGGCCCCGAACGTGAGCAACATGAAACATAACCGTAAAAGATTATTGGCCAAGAATGGGGGAACGTAAAATGAGCAAGCAAAACAAGTATTTAATAGGCCAGACCGTCTTGGAAGTCAAAGACGCAATAAGCATATTGCTGGCCCAGTCAGAGCCGGCCGAAGAGCCGCTGCTTATTGAAGAAGGATATGAAACCTTCAACATATTGCAGTATGGCAGGGATTATTACGGCCTATCACAGGACGAAGGCGCATTTGAGCCGCAGACGGCAAAGAAACGCAAGTACAAAAAATGTTTCAGGGCTAATTCCATTGCAGAAGTCAAAAAGGCTATTAACTCATCGTTGCGCCCCCAAAGTGATACAGCCAATATGGGCAGCTCGGAGCCTCACCTCGTGGAGGACAACTATCACGGATTCAATATCATCCATTTTAGAGACAGGTATTATGGGATTTCTCAGGACCAGGGCGAGTTTGACATTACCAGGTTTCAGAAAAATCTTTACGACCACTGCTATCAGACAACAACCTCGGATGAAATCAGGAACATAATTGATAAGGTCACCGCCCGCTCAAACCGGTCACTGGAGCCGATACTGATAGAGGAGGACTATCGCGGGTATAACATAGTCCTCTTTGGCGATAAGTATTACGGCGTTTTTCGGAACGGAGAAGTCTTTGACGCCGGCAAAGTGTGAGAGAGGTTATTTCTTTACGCACGTGGTCCCGACAAGTTCTTGGCGGAGTTGTGAATGAAGATTCCATTTGGCACGATATCGATAACGCAAGAGTCCAAAGACCTCGTCAGCAGGATTCTGGATTCCGGCCGGGTCTCCAGCGGGAAATACGTCCGGGAATTTGAAGAAGAATTTGCCGAACTGACCGGGACTAAAGAGGCTGTTGCATTCAGCAGCGGCACGGATGCGGATGCCCTGGCCCTGGCCGTCCTGTATGATTATGGGGCGGAACGGGGCGATGAGATCATTGTCCCTGCGTTATCGTTTGTCGCGACAGGCAATGCAGTTCTGCAGGCGGGATTCAAGCCAGTGTTTGTTGATATAGAGAGGAAGACGTTAAACATCGACCCGGGGCAAATCGAAAAAAAAATAACGCAAAAGACTCGTGCGATAATGCCCGTTCATCTTATGGGCAAACCCGCAAAAATGAACGAGATAAACAAAACCGCCAGGAAGCACAATTTGTTTGTTATCGAAGACGCCGCCGAAGCTCACGGGGCCGTCTATAAGGGGAAGAATATCGGCACGATAGGTGATATGGCGGCGTATAGTCTCTATCTTGCGCATATCATCACCACTATCGAAGGGGGCATCGTTACTACAGACAGGGAAGACTTCGCCGAGATACTGCGGTCGCTGAGATGTCACGGCCGGGCCTGCAAGTGTAAGGTATGCGTCGTCAACACGAGCTCAGGTTATTGCAGGAAAAGATTCGAGCACGGCAGGGACATAAGGTTCGTCTTCGAGAGAATCGGTTACTCCTGCAAGATGAACGAAGTGGAAGCTGCGGTTGGTCTGGGCAGTCTCAAAATGTATGAGCAGATCATCGATAAGAGGCGGCATAATCTGCTTACGATGATAGAGAAGCTCGGTGAATTTGACGAGCATATCAGCACAATTCACGAGCAAGACGGCGAAAAAATAGGTCCGCACGCCCTGCCGATGATTGTCAATGAGGGGGCGCCTTTCAGCAGAGACCAGCTCACCGACTATCTGGATAAGAACGGTATCGATACAAGGGACTTATTCGCTTCGATGCCCACGCAGTGTCCCGGCTTCTCATTTCTGGGCTACCAGCCGGGGGATTTCCCAAACGCTGAGTATATCGGTAAAAACGGTTTGCATATCGGGGTCCATCAGGACCTGACCGACGAGCATATCGAATACTTCATTGACACGGTGAAGAAGTTTCTGCAGCGATATGCGTAAGAGCGGCGCTCAGAGACCCTCGCACACACGCCTCCTGCCCGCGAACTCTGTAGGCCCCGCGCCCACTGGAAAACTCAAGTCGAAGGCCCGTATTGGAAGCAAATGAGAATAGCCTTTGTCTGTGATTGGCTGACCGGGATGAGAGGCGGCGAGAGGTGTCTGGAAGCCCTGTGCGAGCTTTATCCGAAAGCGGATATTTTTACACTGGTGCATATTCCGCACTCTGTCTCGCAGACGATAGAATCCCACGAGATTCGCACGTCATACATCCAACGGCTGCCTGGCGGCCAGAAAAACTTCAGGTGGTACCTGCCTCTGTTCCCCGACGCGATACAGCGATTTGATTTGAGCGGCTATGATTGCGTTTTAAGTTTGAGCCATTGCGTCGCCAAAGGCGCCAGGGTCCCCGCAAACATCCCACATATATGTTACTGCCACACCCCTATGCGCTACGCCTGGTATATGAGGAGTGAGTATTTCAGGAGGTTCGGGTATATCCGAAGAAAAGCGGCGGGCCTTCTGCTTGACCGCATCCGAAACTGGGACAGGAAAACGGCGTCGCGCGTAACGCGATTTGTAGCCGTCAGCAGAAACGTCCAAAATCGAATAAAGGAAGCCTACAATAGGGATTCGGTGGTTATTCACCCACCCGTTGACTGCGACCGGTTCGGCATCTCCGACGACAACGAGCGGTACTACCTTATTGTCTCTGCGCTGGCGCCGTACAAGCGAGTGGACCTGGCGATTGAGGCCTTCAACGGTCTCGATCGACGGCTCATAGTGGTGGGAAACGGTACTGAGCTGCCTTTTCTCAAAGATTCGGCGTCGGCCAACGTCGATTTTGTCGAGGCCGCCGACGACGAGCAAGTTGCCGGGTATATGCAGAAATGCCGGGCCTTGATATTTCCGGGTGAAGAAGATTTCGGCATTGTGCCGCTCGAGGCGCAGGCCTGCGGCAAAGCTGTTATAGCCTACGGCAAAGGCGGAGCACTGGAAACGGTAATAGGCTTCGACGAAGCTTCCGGCAGGAATGCCGATGCCACCGGGGTCTTTTTCGACGAGCAAGGCCCCAAAGCTCTCAGAGAAGCAATCCTGCGGTTCGAAGAAATTGAAGACCGATTCGACAGCCGGAAGTGTCGCAGCAACGCCTTGAGGTTTGATCGTTCCGTTTATAAGCGATCAATGCAGGAATATATTCAATCCGTCATTGGCGGGGCTTCTGCTCCGACTTGTCAAACCGAGTCTAATCCACCCGCCTGTATATAATAATCCTCGGGTCTCCGCTATCATCATCGATAGATTTCTCGGCTCGCAGCACCCCTTTGTCTATTGCCCCTGGGACCCGTTGCGGAGACACACTCCCTCCTTCTTTCAGCACATCTACCACATACCGCGCTTCTTGGGGAATCGTACCGCCTTCGTATAGAACGGCTTTGCGCTCCGAGTAGAAACTAATGCGAAAATCAGGCACGGCTATGACATCCGTCCGGCCGGTGTTCTCCGCAAGCCATAGCGCTGTCTTGCGAAGAGATTGCTTATCGTAATGCAGCGGCCTGAGCAGCCTCGGAATACACACGCAAATGCCGATAACCAGCAACAAAGAGAAAAAGAAATTCTTACAACTATCAGGCGTACGCGATTGCCTGATTCTCAGGCCCATTCTACTGCACAGCCACGATGCTGATATTTGCAGGCCGAGAGGGACATAAAGGACGCAGAATACCACCAACGGCAAAGTATGCCTATTGCTCATATATCCGTACCTGGCGTGCAGCCACAGCATTAGAGCCACATTAAGGATAATAGGAACAATTACAAAGAACTGTTTTGGCTGCAACCAGGCCCGCCTTTTCAAGAAATCCCACAGCCCTATGAACATAGGCGGCACAAAAAACCACATCATTGTATCGCCAACATTTCCAAACAGTTTTATCGCGCCTTCTGCAATGCTCAAAGACACAATATCCGCAGCATAAATGGCATTTGAGGCGGTTTGAGGTTCTGATTGACAGCCGTCGCCGACTTGCACGTTTGACACGGACTTGCCGATATCTTTCTTGGGAAATACGGCCCCCTTCAAGTGCATATACGGCACGGCCAGGGCACAAAAGCCAACCAGCAGGGCTGCCAATGCAAGCAACAGCCTCGGCCTGGTCATCATACGCTTTGGCAGGAATAACTGCAAAGCCAGCCACAAAAAAGCGTACACAATTAACTGTGCGCATTCCGGGCGGACAAGATACCCGGCGCCGACAAATATCCCAGCCAGGCCAAACAGCCACCATTTGCCCTCCACTGCTCCGTGTATTGACAACAAGAGGCCTGTAATTAGGAAGAACAAGGCAGGCCATTCGCTCAGAGCGTCACTTCCATATTCAGCCGGGCCCGGCAACAAGACAAGAATCAGAGTGGCAAGGAAACTCTGGCCCGGCCCAACCAGGACCCTCCCCAATCCGCATATCGCCGCTATCCCCAATAATCTGAACGCCAGAGCTGCGGCCTGAGCAGAGTAAAGCCATGTCCATAACGAAGAGCCGTTATGCACAATCTCTACGATCCTGTGCGCCGTCAGGATCAGAAATGGATAGCCCGGATGCTGAGCTTCCCGTATCATCGTATCAGCAGGAGCGGTCTTGAGATTTCGGGCGTATTCTATGAAAGTCACTCCGTCTTTTGCGATGACAACCGCTGTGCAAATCAGATATGTCCCAATGGCCAGTCCGACTGCCAGCAGAATCGAGAGGTGAACTATGTCCTGCCTTGCGCCGGATTGCCCGGAAATGGTCTTAGTGTGCATTCTTCCCCCTCAGAACGTGCAGAGGCGTTCGCAGCAGAATCCATATATCCAGCGCGAATGACCAGTTCCTGACATAGTACAGGTCGTAAACCAGCCTCTTTCGGATAGAGGTGTCGCCGCGGAAGCCGTTGACCTGGGCCCATCCGGTCATTCCCGCCTTGACTTTGTGCCTGAGCATGTACCTTTTGTACTCCTCGGAGAAGCGTTTCACAAAATACGGGCGTTCCGGCCTCGGGCCAACCAGGCTCATCTGCCCTCTTACGACATTTACAAGCTGAGGAAGCTCGTCAAGACTCAGTCTCCGCAGCACTCTGCCGAGCAGTGTGCGTCTGGAATCATTTGGCTTGGCCCATTGCGGGGGCGTCTTTTCTTCGGCGTCATTCTTCATTGTGCGGAACTTCAGTATCCGGAACTCCTTCTGATCCGCTCCAATCCTGGTCTGCCTGTAGAAGATCGGCCCCCTGCCGGTGAGCTTGACCAGAAGAGCAATTACGAGCATTGGAATACAGAGTATGATGAGTATCAGAAGCGCCACCGTAAGATCGAACAGCCGCTTCATAATAACGTTGTAACCGCCCAAAGGCGAATCCGCTGCCGAAAACAAAATCTGTGAGCCGACAGGCACTACCACCGGCTCGTTCAGAGATATAAGATTGCCCCAATCTGGAATAATGCGTATGGTTACACCACAGGCCTGGAGACTCTCAAGAAGCGGATGGGCCAGTTGCGCTTTATTTCCGCTCAAAGTCAAATAAGCCTCGTCCAGTTTGTCGGGGTCCACCAGTTCCGTAATCTTTTCAATCGGGCCCCGTACGGGAACGCCAAGCAGCTCCGTTCCAATGCAGGCCGGATCATCGTCCACAAAAAAGACACAGTTTAGTCCGGTCCACGGCATAGCTGCAATATCCCGCACTAACTGCTGTCCTTTTTCCCCCGCCCCTATCACGATATAATGGCGCTGGTTGTATCCCTTCTTGCGCAGAAACCGCAGGACAAGCATCACCAACAAGTGCGAGAAAGATAATCCGAAGAAGAGCATTACTATAAAAAGCACTAACAACACTCTTGAGTACGGCGCATCCATCAAGTAGTAGAAGAACGCAAGCATGAACAAGCCGCTCAACAAGGTGGCCTCCGACAGGTCAAGAAACTGCCTGAACAGATTCTGGACGCGTTTGGATTTGTAGAGCCCCGACCAGATACAAGTCACGTAGCAGGTGAACGTGACCAGCGGCGTTAACAACAGATGCTCCCTGAAGTCGGGTATGCCTTTTGTGACCGGCAATAGTCCGGAATAAAAACGAAGGTAGTAAACGGAGATCCAAACAAAGACCATGATCCCGATATCAGCAACTGAACGGATAAACGCGAAATATGCCGCACATCTTCTCAACATAAGGAACCATACGCCTCCGAGCAAGGACACGCGGTATATATTGCGGCTGCCAACCTGCACGCATATCTATGTCTTCTCGCGCGTCTTTTTACGCTCGTCATAGCCTCAGTCTCGCCCAATTCCCGAATCCGTTTTCAGCAGCTCATTAACAGAAGCGAGTGGTTCTAAACATCGCGGCAATATCATCAGGCAAATCACGCGGCCTGTCAACGACATTTCCGGTATTCTGGGGCGCAGCGGCCGGTCTGTCCTTTGCGACCTGCATTCAGTGAGGGACCATCTTCGTGACTAAAAGATGGCATAGGCGCTATTGAAATCGGCCAAACGCCTGGTATAATTGCAGCATGCCAATACAGATTGTTGAACTGTTACGATAGTAAAAAGGTAGCTATGTTTTCGAATCGACCCGCTTTACAGATAGTCATCGCACTCTGCATCTTCAGCGCCTCGCTTTGCTCATCGGCTGGCGACTGGCCGCAGTGGGGCGGAACAAACAACCGCAATATGGTTTCACAGGAGAAGGGACTGCCGGAATCCTTTGAAGCAGACAAAGACAAGGCAGCCGAGCACAAAGCCAAGAACGTCAAATGGGTAGCCAGACTCGGCGCTTACGCCTACGGCAATCCAACGGTGGCCGACGGCAGGGTCTTTGTGGGCACTAATGCACAGGGGCTATCGTCGGACCCAAGGTTCGATTTCACCAACGGCGGACTGCTTATATGCCTCGACGAGGCCGCCGGAGAGGTGCTCTGGCAGCTTGCTGTCCCCGAGCGGCGCAATCTTCCGCCCGGCGCCCACTTCGGCCAGCAGCACCTCGGCTTATGCTCATCGCCGACAGTTGACGGCGATCGCCTGTACATTGTGACAAGCGCCGCTGACGTTTTGTCTCTTGACGTAAAGGGCCAGGCCAACGGAAATGACGGCCCTTTCAAGAATGAGGGACAGTACATGGCCGGGACCGATAAGGCCCCTGTCGAGTTGACCGGGAAAGACGGCGACATTACCTGGCGGTTCGACCCTATCGACGAGCTGGGCGTCATCCCTCACGATGCCGCAAGCTGTGCGGCCCTGATCGTGGGCGACATGCTTTACGTAGGCACATCCAACGGCGTGGACAAACCCCACGACAAAGTCCTCGCGCCGCTGGCGCCCAGTCTGATCGTCCTGGATAAGAGGACAGGCCGGCTCGTCGCCACCGAGGACGAGAAGATTGGAACCCGCTTGTGGCATGCGCAGTGGGCAGCCCCATCCTCAGGCAAGGTTGGCGGCGGAACGCTCATATTCTTCGCGGGCGGAGACGGGATATGCTATGCCTTCGAAGCCATCTCCGCCGCCGAGAAACCTGTCCACCTCAAGAAAGTCTGGTCTTACGACTGCAACCCCCCTGAGTACAGACTCCGCGACGGCAAAGAGATCCCCTACTACGATGGCGACAAACGCAAATCCAACAGCCCCAACAAAAATGACGGCAGCTACCTCGGCCCCAGCCAGATAATAGCAACTCCCGTCTTCCACGAAGGCCGCGTGTATGTGGCTATCGGCCAGGACCCCGCTCACGGACGCGGAAGAGGGCTACTGCACTGCATCGACGCCTCGAAGACGGGCGACATCACCAAGACCGGTTGCATGTGGACATACAACGGCCTGGACCGCAGCATCGCGACGACGGCGGTTGCGGACGGGCTGGTATATTTAGTCGATATCGCAGGACGTCTGCACTGCATCGATGCCAAAACAGGAGAACGCTGCTGGGTGCACGAGACAAACGATGAGACGTGGGGCGGCCCGCTCGTCGCCGACGGAAAACTCTACTTCGGCAATAAGCGAGACTTCTACATTATGACAGCCGGAAGAGAGCCCAAGCTGCTCAGCACTATCCGGATGTCGGCCCCCATCTATAGCACACCGGTCGCAGCCAACGGTGTCTTGTACGTCGCTTCGAACCGGTACCTCTGGGCGGCTCAGGTGACGCAGTAACCATTCGCCATCGATTTCTCTTGTTGCAGGCCCCAGACCGGCTTGCACAAACCTGCCTTGCACGATAAGCCCGGTCATGACCTCACCTTCACCGACTGGATAAAACAGGGTCGTTTGGAATTTATGTTTAGCTACAACACGATTCGGCCACACTGGGCCTTGATGCCGCAGCAAGACGGAAAATGGAAAAAATGTTGCAATTTCGGGGCGGGGTGGTTAGTATTCTGCACGACTGAGGTTTTGGCGCATGGCTGGACCGGGCGAAAAGGGCAAAAAGGGCGGTAAAACCGCCGTTAGCAGGGCTGTGAAGGGCTATGTTGCGGGGTTGAGCAACGAGCACCGGATGCTGGTCGTCCTCAAGAAAGAGCTCTACGAGGGGTCGTGGGAGCCGATGCTTGACGACCTGCAGAACCGGCTGGCCGGGAAGCCATACATATTTAAGTTAGTGAATCGAATAAAGGACGATATTGACCGCATAGAAGAGATGCAGAAGTTCGAGGCTGAGCACGACCTCGACCTGGCCGACTATGTTGAACTGCCGTGAAGGGAAATCAAAAATCAAAATACAGCAGGGAAGATAGACACAAGACACAAGACGTAAGACGTAAGACGCAAGACGCAGGACTCAAGACACAAGAAGGGAGGATAGGGCAATGTTTGAAATATCGAGATGCAGGCAGGTGTTTTCGGTGTGTTTGATTGTTCTCTGCGTTGGGGGCGTGGGTTTGGGGGCGCAGGAGGACGGACGATGGCTCGTTTCGCCGGAACTGCTCAAAAGCGCGAAGCTGAAAGTCGTTTGGGATGATGAGCTGCCGATCAAGAAGGGGGAGAAATTGGAGAGATTGTTTATCGTTGGCGAGCGTGCATACGCTCTTTCGAGCCGAAACTTTGAGATATCTTTGGACAAGGACAAGGGAGGCACGGTATTCAGCAAGTATGCGGCGCCGGCCGGTCTTCCGCTTGGAGAGCCGGTGCTTTACAAGGACGAGCTAATTTCCGCTCTCGGCAGCAAGCTGGTGGAGATGAGCGAACGAAGCGGCGAGGAGCTGAGGGCTACGTATATAGACTTCGGGATAGTGTGCCCGGCTGTGAGGAACAGCTCGTTCTTCTATATTAGCGGAGCCGACAGGCGTCTGCACGTGCTGCGTGAGAAGGACTTGGTGCAGCTTTTTGAGGCAACGGCAGACAACGATTCGATGATAACTTGCGTTCTTGCAGACGAGGATTTTGTCATCTTTGGGACGGATGCGGGCAATGTGGTTTGTATGTCGGCGGACAAGGCCCGGCGTTTGTGGCAATTTGACGCAGCGGGCGCCATCGTGGGGCGGATCGTGCGGGACGGGATGTCGC
This sequence comes from uncultured Pirellulales bacterium, assembly GCA_964354365.1. Classification (GTDB taxonomy): domain Bacteria; phylum Planctomycetota; class Phycisphaerae; order Sedimentisphaerales; family Anaerobacaceae; genus CAYGZM01. The sequence goes on along the minus strand of CAYGZM010000010.1, from coordinate 24,134 downwards.
TATATTTCGCCAGTAAGGATATGAACGTTTACAGGGTGGACATTGTTGACCGGTCGGTTAGAAGGCTTGCGTGGAAGCATCAGGTGGCGGGTGTGCCGGAGGCGCCGCCGCGAGTTACGAAAAAGGTTGTGTATCAGTATGTTCGCAGCAAGGGATTGACGGCGATTGATAAGGAGAGAGGCCAGCGTTTGTGGTATTCGCCGGAAGGAGTCGAGCTTCTGGCGGAGGCCGGGGGGAGGGCATACGTGATTACGAATGGCGGGATGCTGACGGTGATGGATAATATGGCGGGGAAGAAACTGTATTCAGTGAATTTTCGGCAGGTGAGCAGATACGCGGCTAACACGACGGACTCAAAGATATATGTTGCAGATGAAATCGGTCGGATTGCGTGCCTGCAGCCGGTCGAAGGTGAATAGTCGTTGATATAGTTGTTGAGTCTATGGAAGGAGAAGTATTTGAGATGGATGTGAAAATCAAGACGGCGTTGATTAGTGTTTCCGACAAGAGCGGGGTGGTTGAGTTCGCCAAGAAGCTCAGCAAGATGGGCGTGAAAATCATCAGCACGGGCGGGACGGCGAAGAAGCTCAGCGAGGCGGGAGTGAAGGTGGTTGGGATTGAGTCCGTTACGGGCTTTCCTGAGATGATGGACGGGAGGGTCAAGACGCTTCATCCTAAGATACACGGCGCCCTGCTGGGACTTCGCGACAAAAAGGAGCATAAGGCGGCGATGAGCGAGCACGGGATTGAGCCTATTGACTTAGTCTGCGTGAATCTTTATCCGTTTGAAGCGACGATTGCCAAGCCGGGCTGCACGCTTGAGGATGCGATCGAGAACATTGACATCGGCGGGCCGAGCATGCTTCGCTCTGCTTCGAAGAACCATAAGTACGTTACCGTTGTGACGCAGGCTGACCAGTATGGCAGAGTCATCGAAGAGATGGAGAAGAACGGCGGGGCCGTGAGCGAGGAGCTGCGGAGCGATTTTGCGCGTGTGGCTTTCGGACTGACGGCTTGCTACGACGCGGCCATATCGAAGTATCTAAACATTAGGGCGGGCGTGGAGTATCCGGAGAGAGTTTCAATTGCGCTGGCGAAGGCGGCGTCGCTGCGGTACGGCGAGAACCCTCATCAAAGTGCGGCGTTCTATACGCTGCCTTTAAGCAAAGAGACTTCGGTCAGCAGCGGAAAATTTCTCAAAGGCAGCGTGGAAATCAGTTTCAACAATCTATTAGATACCAACGCGGCTTTTGAGCTGGTCAAGGAGTTTGACCGGCCCGCGGTGGTGGTCGTCAAACATCTTAATCCCTGCGGCTGTGCAATTGACGATGATATCTGCGTGGCGTACCGCAAGGCATACGAAGGCGACGTGGTCAGCGCGTTCGGCGGTATCGTGGCGTTGAACAGGAAGGTGAACGTCGAGTTGGCGCGGACGATTATGGAATCGTACAGTTTGTTCGGCAAGGCGCTCGGGGCAAGCGGGTTCTTTGCAGAGGTGATTGTCGCGCCGGAGTTTGACCAGGACGCGGTGCAGATAATCAGAACGCTCAAGAGCTGGGGCGACAGGGTCCGGCTGATAGAGAGCGGGCCGATTGACAAATCGAAGACTGATTCAGCCGAGTTTGACGTTCGGTGTCTGATCGGCGGGATGCTTTTGCAGAAGCGGGATTTGGTCGGCTGGGAACCGGATGTGCTGACGTATCCGACAAAGGCAAAACCCACGAAGGAACAATTAGAGGATTTGAAGGTCGCCTGGTTAGTGGCCAAACATACCAAGAGCAATACAATCGTGCTTGTTAAGAACAGGAGGATATTGGGCGTTGGGGCCGGTCAAATGAACAGGGTCGAGTCGGGTCTGATAGCGTTCAGGCGCGCCGGCGATGCGGCCAAAGGCTGCGTGATGGCGTCGGATGCGTTTTTCCCGTTCCCGGACAACGTTGAAAACGCCGCGCAGGCGGGCGTGGCGGCGATAGTCCAGCCGGGCGGCTCGGTGAAGGACGATGAGGTTATCGCCACGGCCGATAAGTACGGAATAGCGATGGTGTTCACAGGCAAACGGCACTTCAAGCACTGAGAAGCAGCAGAAAGGCGAGGTCGGAGATTATGCGATACAGGATTCTCATAGAGCAGGACGAAGACGGAGTCTTTGTAGCAGAGTGCCCTGCTTTGCCGGGATGTATCTCTGAGGGTAAGACCCGCAAACAGGCCCTTGAGAATATCCAGGATGCCATTAGAGGCTATCTGGAGAGCCTGAAGAAACATAACGAACCCATACCGCCTTCGATCGAGGAAGAGGTTGTTGAGGTGACGCTGTGACGCGGCTGCCGGTGCTGTCAGGGAAGGAACTCTGCAACGTGCTGGCCAAGGTTGGTTATTTGCTCGACCACCAGAGCGGCAGCCATATTATCCTTAGACAGGAAAACCCTCCTTACCGCCGGCTGACTGTCCCGAATCATAAAGAAATCGCAAAGGGTACGTTGAGAGCTATCACACGGCAGGCAGGTCTGACGATAGAACAACTGAGAGACCTCTTGTGAAATATGGCAGACGTAGGGCGGGGTTGACCCCGCCAAATTCTATTCACCGAAATCAGTTTCGCCTTGAACAACCTGGTGCGGCGGTAGGTTACGACGGTGAAGAGGTAGTAGCTGGCCACTAATTTCGCGCGTATGTAATTTGGGATAACGACAAATTATGCCCCATTGTTTCGGCGGGGCAAGCCCCGCCCTACCGGCTGAACAAGCTGGCTATTAAGGTGGCCAAAGAGGTTCGGAAGATTGATGCCGGGAGCGAAAGATGGATCGCCTCCGACGCTATTCGTGAGTTGACAAGCGAGAAATTGCGGAAACGGCTGAGCAGGGCCCTTGCCATCGGCTTGGGCTGTGGTGTTGTGTTCGATAGTAAGATGTATGTCAGCAGGATGATTTTCCGTTGATAAATCATATTGCAGACCCTGCCAATTTAAGGTGACAAAGTTTGCTGCTGGTTGTGCGGCGGAGCAGGTCAGTGGGCGCTGCGCGGCATACTTCAAAGAAACGGGGTCACTCCCCGCCAATGACGGAAATAACAGGGGGCAGAAGCATATTCTTTCTGCGCTCCAGTTGTTCACGCCAAAGGAGCGACTCTTGAAGGCCGTGCCTGACGATGTCGACCTTGAGCGAGATAAGCTCGTACTCATCGGCCTTTGTGACGAGGCCTTCGGTTTCCCGGAGCTGCTCCCAGAGCGACTGCATCTCGGCGTCACACTGGGTTGCCTCAAGCGCCAACGATGCAAGCTCATCGGTCAGCGAGGCCAGCAGGTCGCCGCCTGCGGATTTGCTGAGCTCCTGGCGTCGCATTGCAAGGTCAATCTTTGCTCTGGCCAGTTTTTCGGATGACTGGGCGATCTCGGCTGTTGAAGCGATCCCCGCTTTGACCTGCTGCTGAACGGCGGCAAGCTGGTCTTCACTTAGCTTGACAATGCTTTCGAGCTCCGTGGTGATGACATCGGCCTTGAGCTGCTCCTGCACGCTCTGACCGGTCTGGGCTATTCGCTTGCTTGTCTGTTCCATCATGGCATCGTTGGAGGCCTTCTGCATGTTGAGGGCCTGAAGGTTCTGGTTGATATCCGAGATCTGGGCGAGGACCGTGTTTCGCGAGAGGTTTCCGCCGCCTGCGATATCCCTGAGCTTTGATTGCATTGCGAGCAGCCCTTCCTCGGCCCGCCTGGCTTCATCCTCGGCGGCATTCAACCGCTTGCCCAGACGAGAATCGGAGTCTGTAAATGCCTTATCGAGAGCCTCTTCCAGATTCGCGATCAGGGCAACCATGAACTGCTCGGCTAAAGGATTGACATCGACCTCATCGGGCAGTGAGACGCTGAGGCGGAAGATGAACGTTTGCTCGGCCCTATAGAGTATAGAGGTATCTGAAATTCCTCTCCTATTGACGGTTTCAGGAGCCGTGTCATAGGAGTAGAAGTTGTAACCTCCCTCGGTTGGAGCCGTGCCATAGGAATACGAGCTGTAAGGTCCCTCGGTTGGAGCCGTGCCATAGGAATACGAGCTGTAACCTCCCCCGGTTGAGGCCCGACGGGATCCGTAGCGATTGCCGAACTCGGCGTTTTGGCTTGGGGATGCTGTTGTCGGATCGGGCGAAGAGGGCCGGCTTACGCTTCTGGACGCTGATATCGCCGGACTTTCGGGTCGTTGCGTAGTTGACATGCGGGTCTTTGGCGTAGCGACTGCCGCGGGAGAGTCCGCAGAGTCTATAGGCTCGTGCATCAACGTCTCCACCAGGGAGCTGCTGTACTGACTCGGTACACCATAGGGCTGCGGGGACGCGGTTGGCGCGGATGTGGCCGGCGATACGCCCACAGTGGTAGATACGGGGGCGTTCTCGAAGCCACCACTGGTAGGAGCGATCTCGAAGAGGCCGGGGCCCCGGTCGGGCGAGAGGTTCAAGACCTCTCGTGCGGCCCTTCCGGCAACGCCGGAGGAATGCAAAAGGATGTCGATCGTCTCGTAGCTGACCGGGAGAACGGCGGGGTCGGCGGTTATTTTGACCAGGCAGCTCGCGGTGCGTGTGTCGGAGATTCCACCGGCAGGCGCGGCTGAGGGCTTGGCGCCCGACGGCGCATCGCCGGATTGGGCCACGGCCGTTATGAGAAGCGCCAGAATCAACAGGATGGCGGTGCGTTTTGCGGTTTCCATTTCAAGTCTCCTTTCGAATTTGGCTTTCATAATTTCGCGTTTTCAATGTCATCCAAGCGCTCCCGGGCGACGTCGGCCCATCGGTTTTTCGGGAAGAACATGATGACCTGCTTGTAGGCCTCGGCGGCCGAGTCGGCCCGGTTGAGCTCGTAGTACAGGCGGTCGGCCTGGTACACGAGCGTGAAAGCGGTCTTGTCGATCTGTTTGGGGATTTCTTCACGCGGGTCGGGAATGCCAGCGAGCTGGGCCTGCAGCTCGTCGAGGCGGCGTTGTTTTCGCTCGTCTTCGATGACCTCGTGGATAAGCTTCAATGCGGCATCCGTCGTGACCTGCAATTGTCTGACCTGGTCTTCGAGCGAGGCGATTTTTTGTTGTTCCTGTGCTGCTTGAGGTATTGTGGATTTGTGAGCCCAGATTCCCAGGGTTATCAGGAGTACTGCCGCTATGGCGCCGGAGCGGACAGCTCTGACGGCGCGCGAGCGGCCGGCACGTCGGCGGACAGCAGAGAGGTTCACCGAGACCGGGGCAGGAGGTCCAGCCGTCCGGTCGGCTTGTCCGAGAAGGTTCTCTATTCTGTCTTCAGTCATAAGTCATTCTCCATGAGCTGCGCCAGGTCATGCTTGAGGCGTTTTCTTGCGCGATTCAGTCGGACGTGTAAGGTGTTCTCGTTTATGCCGAGAACCCGGGCAACCTGATCCGTCGGAAGGGCCTGGAGATACGTCAGGACGACCGGTTCACGGTACTTGGCGGGCAGGGCCCTGACGGCCCCGCGGACCTGATCAAAGGTTTCGCTGTCTATTGATGTACCGTCCGCAGCGCGGTGCGAGGCCGAAGAAGGTCTCTCGGCAGGCTGCGAAGGCCGTCGCAGGCGGAGCATACGCTTGTATCGGTAAGTGCGGCATTTGTTTATTGTTATGGTAAAGAGCCAGGTTCTAAGGCTGCATTCGCAGCGGAATTTCTTGAGGCCGAGGAACGCGGCGAGAAACGTATCCTGCGTGACGTCCTCGACGTCTCCGGGCCAGCCGAGCAGCCGATTTGCCAGCACCGCGATTTCGGCGGAGTATCGCTCGATGATTCTGTCAAAAGCAGATTCGTCGCCTCGGTGGAATTTTTCGACCAACCGTTCGTCATCAACGCTTTCGGCCATGGCTACTATATTAGAGCAGCCAAAGGCCGAAAACTTACAAAAAAGCAGAGAAATTCTACGGCTGACAAGGGCGTGCTCGGCTGGCAAGGCCATTGCATACGTGGTGAGGAGCTTGAGTGCAATTTAAGGTCGGCTGGCGCGCCGATCTTCGCGGAAAGGTTGGGGGAAACGCGGAGTATTGGAACGGTGTAGTAGGCATAGGGGCGAGGACGACCCCGGGGAAGCTTAGATAATAAAATAGCCTCCGGCAAAGCAGGAGGCTGAGATGATGGTTGACTACACCCGCAATGACGAGGAGCGGAGATTCTATTTCTTCGGTTTTAGGCCGGCGGCTTTTCGCAGTTTGTTGACCATATCGGTTTTTTCCCAGGTAAAGTCAGGCAGGTTTCTTCCGAAGTGGCCGCCGTAAGAGGTCTGGGCGAAGATGGGACGGGCGAGCTTCAGATAGGCAATCATCGCTTTGGGTGTAAGGGGGAAAAGGTCCCTGATAATACGACTTAGTTCTGCTTCGGGCATCTTTGCGGTTCCCTCAGTATCCACCAGGATAGAGACCGGCTCGGCAACTCCGATTGCGTAAGACAACTGCACTTCGCAGGTGTCGGCCAGGCCGGCAGCAACGACGTTTTTGGCGATGTGTCGGGCCATGTAGCTGGCGGTTCTGTCAACCTTAGTGGGGTCTTTGCCGCTGAAGCACCCGCCGCCGTGGCTTCCTCTTCCACCATAAGTATCGACAATGATTTTTCTTCCGGTCAGTCCGCAGTCGCCCTTTGGTCCGCCAATGACGAATCGGCCGGTCGGATTGATGTGGTATATTATCTGCTTATCGACCAGGCGCTTGGGAAGGACAGGAAGAACTATCTTCTCGATGACCTCTTTGCGCAATTTGCGGTAGGGGATGTCCGGCGAATGCTGCGTGGCGACCACGACCGTGTGGATGCGTTTGGGTTTGCCGTTATCGTATTCGACGGTTACCTGGCTTTTGCCGTCGGGCCGCAGCCAGGGCAGTTTCCTGCTTTGTCGCATTTTTTCCAGTCGAGTCGTAATCAAGTGCGCCAGTTGAATAGGCATCGGCATAAGGGCCGGTGTCTCTCTGCAGGCGAAACCGAACATGATTCCCTGGTCTCCGGCGCCCTGCTCCTTGTGCAGGCCGGCGCCTTCGGTGACGCCCTGGGAGATGTCGGGGCTTTGCTTGCCCACCGTGACGAGGACGGCGCAGTTGTCGGCGTCGAATCCGAGGCCCGGGTCGGTGTAGCCGATTTCGCGGATTGTTTGTCTTACGACCGAAGGTATGTCAACAACTGCTGAGGTTGTGATCTCGCCCGATACGATAACCATATTATCCTTGACGAGGGTCTCGCAGGCGACCCTGCTTTTCGGGTCCTGTGCGAGCATTGCATCAAGGATTGCATCGGATATGTGGTCGGCCACCTTGTCCGGATGGCCCATTGTCACGGACTCACTGGTGAAGAGATATTTCTGGTTGCTAAAACGGGGCTTGGTATTAGTTGATTTTCTTGCCATTGTTATTTATTCCTTAAACATTTCAGAGTCTGCCATTCGCAGCTTGCTCAGCTACGGGGCATCATTGATTGTCCAGTTATATCCTATAAACTGAACGGCATAGTTTCCTAACTCAAGATAAGACTTCACTTCTTCGGAGACATAATTGCTGATGAAATTCAGGACGGCTGCTATTTCGGTCTCCTTTTGCTTGAACTTTTTGTCCGTTCCGTATTTGCCGACGAACTGACCGCCGTAGTCGGTTTTCTGGAATAGGGCTGAAAGGTACACCTTTCCTTTTTCCTTGTCTATCCCGAACGCCAGCGGGCTGGACAGGAACTTCCTTACCTGGTCATCGAGCTGTTTGTGGAGCTTGTAGCCATAGTAAGGCTCATTGCGCAGAGGGGGGCTGGAGAGGCTCGCGCGAGTCAGGGCGAGGAATACTCTCGGTTCCTGGAACTCCTTGCGGAAGAACCGCTGCTCAATCTCCGATAGCGTAAATACCTCGTCCATCACCAGGAATTTGTACTTGGTCCATTTGCCCTCGATATGCCTGACGCTGCTGGGGCCCCAGAGGACGCTGTGGAATCGCGATATCGGCTTGACCGGGTAGTTTCTGGCGATTATGTCGAGCATTTGGATGTTATACACGTTGATCCAGAGGGCCATTTTGTCTTCCTTGGACCACTTGTTATATTCGTTGGGGTCGAGCTCGTCGAAATCATCGAAAAGACTCTTCAACTCGAGTCTTTTTCGGCTCAGCGTTTTATAGTCAACCATTCCGTTCTCACTGACGAAGCTCTTGAGGATGCCAGCGCATTTGTTGTGAAAAGAGACGGCTGAGGCAGCGTTGGGATCGTTGGGTTCCGTTGCGATGGGTTTGACATTATTAGTATCAACAACGTTTGGCTCGACCTTAACAGGCTCGATGTTGTTGGCATCGATCTTACCCGGCTCAACCTTCGCGGGCTTGAGTTCATTAGGCTCGGCTTGATTCGGCTCCGGCACAACGGGCGCGCTTTGGTTTGGCTCCATCGGCCCAGGCTCGACGTTGTTAGGCTCGATTTGCCGGGGCGGAGACTCTGCGGGTGCGACGTCATTGGGGTTGTCTGTTGGAGGCTCGTTGGCTTCCGGCTCGGCCTTGTCCGGCTCAACCGGGGCGTTCGCAGTCGCGTCGGGCCGAGCTTCGGCGGGCGCAATATCGGCGGGTTCGATCTGAGTGGGTTCAAACTCATCGGGCTTGGTTTCAACGGGCGGGACTTTGTCAGACTCGGCCCAACCAGTTACAGGTGCGGCATGTTCAGCCTTGTGGGCGTCGAGCACCGGGGCGGTTACCGTCGCGGCCTTTGAGCGCAGACAGCCTACAATAAAGACAAGCACCACCAGCGAACTCGTATAAACGGCAAGGCGTTTAGCCATTCTTATTTTCCGATAAACAACTGCGTTACCCCTCGATTGCCAAAGGCAGCCAATCCGCGTATTAGCATAAGATATTTCGCCAAAAATGCAATGATTCGTTGTCTGTTTTTTTATCGTGTTTTTGCAGAGGAATCTTAACATAGTGAAACGGGCAACAGCGGAGAATTTGGGCGAATTGATACGTTCTCAGCCCTTTAAGACCGCTAATGGGACCATTCGCGCGACAACCGTGGCCCATCCGCATTCGACGACAATTCGGACGACCTCCTCGATATCTTTGTAGGCGCCGGGCGCTTCTTCCTTTATCTTACGCCTATCGCCTGCAATCAGCTTGATTCCTTGCATACTGCGTTTGAATTGCTCGTCGCTAATCTCGCCGGGCTTGACTATTCTGCCCCCGCGGGCCTTGCCAAGGGCGGCTGACCGGCTCATCACTCTGCCGGCCCCGTGATTGACCGAGCACAAGGACTCCTGGGAGCTGCCGGTTCCAACAAGCAGGAAGCTTGCAGTTCCCATCGAGCCGGGCGTGATAATGGGTTGGCCGGTCTTTGCGAAGATGGTTCCCGTCATACGGTCCGGGCCGAAGGCGCGGGTGGCGCCTTTGCGGTGCACCCAAAGGCGCTTGCCGTTGTGTGTCTCAAGTTTTGCCATATTGTGCGTGACGTCGTACACGAGCGGCAGCGGAGTCGGGCCGAACATTCTGTTGAAGCAGCGCCGCACGAGCAGGGCCATGATATGGCGATTGGCGAAAGCGAAGTTTGCGGCGGCCCCCATCGCATTGATATAGTCTTTGCCGGGCTTGCTGTCAATGGACAGGTACGAGAGCATCTTCTTGCGGTCGGCGTTTTCCGGCCTTCGGGCAGCAACGTTCATATACTCATCGGCGATTTCGTAGCCGAATCGGCGCGAGCCGGAATGTATCATCACGACAAGCTGGTTCTTGAAGAGGCCAAAGCTTTTGGCCAAGTTAGGGTCGAAGATTTCCTGGACGTACTGGATTTCAATGAAGTGGTTGCCGCCTCCGAGGGTTCCAAGCTGGTCCGAGCCTTTTTGTATGGCTTGTTTGGGCACAGCGGCCGGGTCGGCGGGCATACAGCCGTTCTCCTCGATTCTTTGCAGGTCGGCGGCGAACTCGTCGGGGTCGAAGGCCTCCCAGGCGCGATGGCTGCTTCTCCGGGCGAGGGCGGGTATGCCGGCGACTCCCTGGTTGATGACGGTTTCGATGCCCGCTCGGTCCAACCGGAGGTTTTCTCGGCCTTCGCCGAGCGGAATCTCGCGGGCGATATCGACTGCGATTTTGTCGGTATCGACCTGGCCTTTTGAGAAGGGGGTGTGCAGCAGGCGCATCCCGCAGTTTATGTCGTACCCGACCGCAGGGGGCATAATCGCATCCTCCATCCCCACGACAGCCCCAATAGGAACGCCGAAACCGACGTGTATATCGGCGGTGGCGAGGACCTTTTTGGCCGGCGGCAGGGAGGCGGCATCGCAAAGCTGGCGGACCGCTTCCGGCTCGAGGTTGATGGCCTTAGAGGCAAAAATAGTCGCATCGGTGACCATTTGGCCGGTGCGCTCCATACGCAGGCGAAGCGGGTCGATACGAACGAGTTTTGGGGATGATTCAGTCATTGATAGAATTGTATCAGGTCTTGAGATTCTCGGATAGAGTCCCGGGCGGAAAAAATGGAAAGTCGATCTATGGTATGTCCTCTATGAGTTCTGCAAAATTGCAGGTAATCAACAAACGATTTTTCCTTTTCTAAGTAGGCCTAACCTGCAATTTTGCAGAAGCCTTTATGTCCTCTTAAAACGGAGCCGGCAAATTAACTTGACAAGGGCCGGTTTTGGAGTTAAGCTGGATAATGTTGTCAAAAATGGCAGGTACGGGCTCGGAACTGTCAGAATCAAGGACGCGCTGTAGTGCTTTTTGGGATGCTTGCACGATGAAGGCAAAATGGGCGATTTTTGCTGTTCTTGGGGTATTTTCTGTTTTGGCCGTGACTTCGATCTCAAACGCCTTAGATACGAGGGAGATTGACAGCGTCCGCAGTAAGGAGGCGCTCGACAAACAGGATCTGCAGGTCATTGACGATTTTCTGGCCGATGGTGTGGAGGAGTTGCTGAATGCCCAGAAATTCACGGATATAGCGAAACTCAGGACGGTCATTTTGAGCAGACAGAGCGCCACTCAGAAGCAGTACGCCCAACAGTTCTCCGCTTCGGCCTTCAAGCACATTACGTCCGGGCTTCAAGCATCTTTGGCGCTGCCGGCAGACCGTAGAATCAAGGTGGCGGTCAATCTGCTGATTCTGATTGACGGCCTTGCGGACCTGGCGCTGACGGATTTGTCGATTGCGATGCTGAGGAGCAGGGATGCCGTTGTCCGCTATTGGGCGGTCCATTCACTTACAAACCCCGGTATTGTGAAGCTATTGAACTCGGGAGATGCGGTCCCTATGGGACGGGCGAGGGTAATCGCGGAGAAGCTCAAAGAGCTGGTCGATAGCAGCGAGCCTGAGACGATAGGCCTGATAGCGCAGTTTGCGGGGGCCGTGAAGATTCCGCAGGGCGAGGAGCTACTGCTGCGAATAGCCGACGGGCGGATCAAGCATTACGCGGCATGGAAAGTGGCATACGAGCTTCTGGACAGCACCATTTTGAGGCTGCTGGCCGAGAAGATGTTGTCCGGCGGCGCGAACAAAACCGCCCTTGCGTACCGTTTCGGGCAGCTTTATTCCTTTGTGATACAGAGGTATGTCAAAGGCGGGGACTATCTGAGCGAGGTTCAGAATCAGCAGTTGGTTTCGGTGCTGGTTGGTACGGAGGCCAACTGCGTCAGCAAACTCCTGGGTACGCCGCAGACGGGCATAAGAAGAGCTATCGAACGTGGAGATGACACGGGGCTGTGGAGCGAACATGACAGGCTCCTCGGAACCGATGCGAAGGCCGGCGAATTGGCGACGAAGATCAAGTTCACATACGGCCCGGATTCGACCGGCAAAATGCACGACGGGCCTTTTGCCCTGCCGGCGCCGCCAAAGACAGGCCCCACTGAGTAGTTTCAAGTGGTCTGGAGGCGGAAAGGCGGAAGTCTTGCCTTTTTCGGTGGGACCCTATACCTTGCAGGCACAATGAGCTTGAGGCAAAATGGATTTTGCGCTAAAGTTCCTGGGTATCTTGTTTGTAGCGGTATTACCGACGATCGCCGGATGTGACCGCTCGCGTTCCATTGAAGAACCCAACGAAATGGTCCTGCACCACGTCCTGTACACCAGGATAGCCAGCCTGGATCCGGCCAATACAGCCGACTTATATTCGCGCATAGTCGCCAGCCAGATATTTGAGACTCTATACGATTATCATTTCTTGAAGCGGCCGTACGAATTGGCGCCTTTGCTGGCCGAAGATATGCCGCAAATCAGCGAGGATGGGCTTGTCTATACCGTTAAGGTCAAGAGGGGGGTGTATTTCCAGGACGACGCCTGCTTTCCGGGCGGCAAGGCAAGGCAGCTAAGGGCGCAGGACTTTGTCTATGCGTTCAAAAGAATAGCCAATATCAAGACCTTGAGTCCGAACTGGGCTGTTTTGAATGAGAGAATCGTTGGGCTGGATGAGTTTCGTGAATACACAAAGAGCTGCACCGACGCCGGGAACGTAAACTACTCGCGGGAAGTGGAAGGATTACAGACGCCCGATGATCGAACCCTGGTCATAAAGCTGACAAAGCCGTGGCCGCAGGTCATCTACAGCGCCCTGGCTGACACCGCTTACGCCCCGGCGGCAATGGAGGCAGTTGATTATTACGGCCAGGACATCATAAGCCATCCTGTCGGCACAGGGCCATTTAAGCTGAATGTCTGGCGTCGCGGCAGCTACGTTGAGCTTGTGCGCAATCCAACATTCAGAGGCGAGCTGTATCCGAGCGAAGGCGAGAGCGGTGACGCCGAGGCCGGCTACCTTGACGACGCCGGAAAGCCAATACCCTTCGCAGACAGAGTTGTCTGGACGGTCATAGAGGAATATCAGCCGGCCTGGCTTTTGTTTTTGCAGGGGAAGGTCGATGCGGGCGTCATTCCCAAAGACAGCTTCGACGGGGTTATTACGGGCGGTGGAGAACTAACGCCCGCAATGAAGCAACGGGGGATACACCTGAAAACTTCTGTGGACCCCTCGACCTACTGGCTCGGCTTCAATATGGCAGACGGCGTTCTCGGCAAAAACAAGCCCCTGCGCCGGGCAATAAGCTATGCAATAGACCGCGAGAGGTTCATCGAGCTATTCTTCAACAACCGACATCTTGTCGCACACGGGGTAATACCGCCTATGATGGCCGGCTACAACGCCCAGATAAAAGAAAAGGGATATTCGCGGTATGATTCTGCGAAGGCGAAAGAGCTGCTGGCCGAGGCCGAACGCATCCGGGGCGGCAAGCTGCCGGTGCTCAAGATTGCAATGCCGGGCGCAAGCACGTGGTTCCATCAGTACGGCCAATTCCTCCAGCGCAGCCTGGCCGCCATCGGGCTTGAAGCGGAAGTGCAGTATATGGACGGGCCTGCCTTTCAGGAAGAGCTCAGTGCCGGGAATGTTCAGATGTTCGCGTCGGGCGCGAGCGCGTCGATACCGGATGCGCAGGAATTTCTTTCGTTGTTCTACAGCAAGCACGCTGGCGCGGGGCCGAACGCATTCAACTACTCGAATCCGCAGTTCGACCAGTTGTACGAGAAGGCCCAAGTGTCGCGCGATGGGCCTGAAAGGCAACGGCTCTATCAGGAGATGGAGCTTATTGTTTTAGAAGATTGTCCGGCGGCGTTTTTGAACCACCGGATTGCTTATGTGCTGCATCATGACTGGTACAAGAATTACAAACCGCACGCCTTTGCATACGGCCTGAGCAAATATCGCAGGATTGATATGGCCGAACGGGCGGCGTACAAGGAACTTGCAAAGAAGATTGAATGACAACGTACATATTAAGGCGATTCCTATACACCGTACCGATCGTGTTCGGGGTGCTGCTGCTGACTTTCGTTTTGTTCACCGTGGTTGGCGGCGACATATCCGTTGAGATAGCCGGAAAAGGGGCCTCTGGCGAGACCATCGACGAGATCCGAGAAGAGTACGGGCTGAATAAGCCTTTGTTTCTGGCGTGGGACAGCCAGTTCGTCAACCACTTCAAAAACGCGCTTACGTTCAACTTCGGCAGGGCGAGAGACCGTGAGCTTGTAATCGAAAAGATCAAAAGGGGCGCGTGGCCTTCTCTGGCGCTTACGGCGCCGATGTTGGTTGGGGTGGTGGTGATTTCGGTGAGCCTGGCGCTTGTTGTTGCGTCTGTTCGCGGCTCACTATGGGATACCCTGGCGGTTGTTGTCTGTATCGCAGGGATGAGCATTCCATATCTTGGCTTCATCTTTTTCGGGCAGTATTTCCTCGCCTACAGGTGGGGCCTATTTCCGGTATTTTTCCGCCCTGATTTGACGACAGCGCAAAACGTTGCACTACCCGTGCTGATTGGCATAGCAGCCGGCATGGGCGGCAATGTGCGGTTCTACCGAACGGTGATGCTCGATGAGATGCGAAGCGACTACGTTCGCACGGCCTACGCGAAGGGGCTTTCAACGGGACGAGTGCTGTTCAAGCACGTTCTGAAGAACGCGATGATACCGATTATTACGCGGGTGGCCATGACGGCGCCGTTCTTATTCTTAGGGTCACTGCTGCTTGAACGATTCTTCGGTATTCCGGGGCTGGGTTATCTGATGGTCGAGGCGATAGGCGCGCGCGACTACAGCGTCATCAGTGCAATGACCTTCATAGGCGCAATTCTTTTCGTCGTATTCAACCTCGTTGCGGACGTTTGCTACGCACTTGTTGATCCGAGGGTAACGCTTGAATGAGCAGGGGCAGACAGTAGAGGCAAGGCCGGGCAAGGGCGCGGGGCTTTGGCTGAATGCGGTCAGGCGGCTCTGCAAACGCAAATTAGCGATGGTTTGCCTTGGGGTAGTGATAGGGTATTTTCTGCTTGCAGGGTTTGTCTATTTGGCGGAGATGCTTGATTGGCGGGTCGGCCCGACGCGATGGCGCGAACAGGTGGGGCAGTCCTACGCGGCGCCGAACTCAAAGAATTTGCTCGGAACCGACATCTTCGGTCAGTCGGTTCTGAGAAAGACGCTGTACGGAGCCAGGATATCAATAACGGTTGCGCTGTTTGCTTCGCTTATCAGCATCGCCATTGGTGTTCCTTTGGGTGCGATTGCGGGGTATTTTCGCGGCTTTGTTGATGAGGTAATAGTGTGGATTTATTCGACCTTGAGCTCGATTCCGTACGTTTTATTGATATTGGCTTTTGCTGTTGTGCTGCGTGATAAGACCATTCTGGGACATAGGCTCACCGGTATCGCGGCCGCCTACCTGGCGATAGGGCTTACGAACTGGGTCGGGATTTGCCGGCTGATTCGCGGCGAGGTCATCAAACATAAGGACAGAGAATATATTCTGGCCGCGGTGAGCTACGGGTGCAGCCGGCGGCGGATTATCCTGCGGCATCTGATGCCCAACGTTTTCCATATTGTGATTATTGATTTCTCACTGCGATTTGTCGCCTTTGTGCACGCCGAGGTTATCCTCAGTTTCCTCGGTCTTGGGGAGCCGAACCGTCCGAGCTGGGGGGCGATGATAAACGATGCGAGGATGGAGCTCTCACGGGGCGTGTGGTGGCAAATGGCGGCGGCTACGGCGGCGGTCTTCCTGTTCTGCCTGGCGCTGAATATCTTTGGGGATGCCCTGAGGGATTCGCTGGACCCCAAGCTCGGCCCAAAGAAGTGGAAAGTGGCTAAAGTGTAGAGTGCCTAAAGTGGCTAATCCGCCTGCAGCGGACTTATGACTTAGGCACTTTAGTTCACCAAAAAAATGGGACGTGAAAAAGTTGGATGCTAACGGGACGTTATTGTTGGTAAGGGGCCTTTCCACACACTTTTTTACTGAAGAAGGCATTGTCAGAGCGGTGCAGGACGTGGGTTTTTCGATAAGGCGGGGTCGAACGCTTGCGCTTGTTGGGGAAAGCGGCTGCGGCAAGACCGCGACGGCCCTATCAATCATGCGATTAGTGCCGGCGCCACAGGGGAAGATTGTTGGCGGCCAAATTGTCTTCGAGGGAAAAAACCTGCTGGACCTGAACGAAAGACAGATGCGAGAGATTCGCGGCAATAGGATCGCCATGATTTTTCAGGAGCATACGAGCAGTCTCAATCCCGTTTACACAGTGGGGGACCAGGTTGCCGAGGCGATCAAGCTGCATCAAAAAAAGGCCCGTAAAGAGGCGTGGGCGGACGCGGTCGAGATGCTGCGTGCGGTTGGCATTGCAGATCCTCAGCGGCGGGCGCGGGAATATCCACATCAGATGTCCGGCGGAATGTGCCAGCGGGTGATGATCGCAATGGCGGTGAGTTGTGAGCCGGCGCTGCTTATTGCCGATGAGCCGACGACGGCGCTGGACGTGACGACTCAGGGTAAGATTCTTGATTTGCTGGATGAGCTGCAGAAGCAAAACGGGATGAGCATTTTGCTGATAACGCACGATTTAGGCGTTGTGGCGCAGCGGGCCGATGAGGCGGCGGTGATGTACGCATCGCGAATAGTTGAAACGGCAGGTTCGCGGAGGCTTTTCGCAGAGCCGGTGCATCCCTATACGCAGGGGCTTTGGGAATCGCTGCCTCGGTTGGGCTTTAAGGGCAGGCGTTTGCGGACTATTCCGGGTGCGGTTCCGGAACCGCTGCGCTTCCCGGCGGGGTGCAAATTTCACCCTCGCTGTCCGAAAGGCCGGTCGGACGAGCGGTGCCGGAGTGTTGAGCCGGAATTGAGGGAAGTTGAAGCCGGCAGGTGCGTTGCCTGCTGGCATGCACGGGGATACGCAGATAAGGCGTAAGACGACGTTATGAGCGACGATGCAGTGGGTACAAATCGTTATCTCCTCAAGGTCGAGAATTTAAGGACGTATTTTCCGATCAGGAAGGGCCTGCTCCGGCGGACTGTCGGGTATGTCAAGGCGGTTGACGGCGTGAGTCTTGCCATTAAAGCAGGACAGACGCTGGGTCTGGTCGGTGAGAGCGGGTGCGGCAAGACCACAGTTGCCAGGAGCGTGGTCCGATTGGCGCCCGTAACCGGCGGGCAGGTCGTTTTTGACGGTAGAGATGTTCTGTCGGCAGGCAGGGATGAGCTGCGCCGGCTTCGCGGAGAGATTGGCCTGGTGTTTCAGGATTCGTACGGTTCGCTGGACCCAAGAATGACTGTGGGCGATATTGTCGGCGAGCCGTTGAAGATCCAGGGGGGAATTGGGCGTTCTGAGGTTGCCGAGCGAGTTATGGATATGCTCTCGAAGGTTGGGCTGTCGGTCGAGCACGTGAACCGCTATCCGCACGAGTTTTCCGGCGGACAGCGGCAGCGAATCGGGGTGGCCAGGGCGCTGGCCCTGGGGCCGAAACTGGTTATCTGTGACGAGCCTGTTAGCTCGCTCGATGTTTCAATTCAAGCGCAGACTCTAAATTTACTCAAAGACTTACAGGAAGAATTCGGGCTTACGTTCCTCTTTATCGCGCACGATTTGGCGGTAGTGGAGTTCTTCTGTGACGTAGTGGCGGTAATGTTTATGGGCAGGATAATTGAGCGGGCTACTGCGGAGGAGCTTTATAGAAATCCCCTGCATCCGTACACGCACGCCCTTATCTCGGCGGTTCCGCAGTCTGGGTCGGCCGCGCAAAGGCCGAGAAAGTTGTTTAGGACCGAGCCGTTAGAGGGCTCAAAGGCCGTATCTCGACGAGATGCGCTGGGGGTGTTGAATTGTCTGTCCGGCTGCGCTTTCTACCCGGAATGCTCCGAGCGGCAGGAAAAATGTCTAAGGCGGATGCCCGAACTGGACGAAAAAGAGGGCTGTAGAGGACACTATGTGGCGTGCTGGAAATCCTGAAAAATTGAGTATTGCTTGTTGATAAATGCGGCCATAAGAGCGAAAATGTGCAGCAGGCAGGCTTTGCTCGATAGTCATAAGTATGCGGCAACTGCTGAAAGACTTGCTTTGGCGGGAATTTCGATAGCCATGGACAAAACAGTTGAACTGGAGATAACCAAGGATGGGGATGTTGCCGTTGCGGCTTTCAAGTCCGGCTGCATCAGCGACGTGGAAGGAATAACCGCAGCAGGCAGACAGATCAAGCAGTTTATCAACGATAACCAGTCGAATAGACTGGTATTTGATTTTGCAGAGGTGAAGTTCTTCTCGTCCCAGGTTCTGGGGCTGCTTCTGGACGTTCGCGCCAACCTCCAAAGGTGCGGCGGCGAAGTTGTGATTAGTGCGATAAATCCACAATTGCACAGGGTATTCAAGATTACGAATCTCGACAAGATTTTCCGATTTTTCAAGGACAGGCAAAGTGCCGTCAAGACAATAACTGCAGATTAAATTGCGATTGGAGAAGCTGATTCTATGTATATTGAGCGACAGTTTTCGATTTTTATGGTCAATAAGCCGGGGGTGCTGGCTCACGTGCTCAGCGAATTTGCGCGAGCGAAGATCAACATAGTTGCGATGACGATGGTGGACTCGGCGGAGCACGGTGTTATGCGGGTCGTTTTTGGCGCTCCGAACAGGGCAAAAGAGCTGCTGTCAAGGCTGAATATGCAGCACAGCGAGACAGAAGTCCTGTGCGTGAACCTGACCAATAAGTCGGGAGCATTGGCGACGGTCGCCGAGAAGCTGGCCAAGAACCACATAAACATCTCATACGCGTACTGCACGGCGGGGGCCAAAGGCGGCCGGACGACGGGCGTTCTGAAGGTTGCAGATGTGAAAAAGGCGATGAGACTTCTTGAGCAAGGTCCCGCAAGGGACGGCAAATCACAGCCAATGGTCAGACGTTCACGAACCTTGCGGCAATAATCGGCACTTGTTGAGAGAACATGGAATACGATGCGGAACGGCCGGAAAACCAGGGCGGAGCTGCTGCAAGAGCTTAGGCTGTCGCGCCAACGCGTTGCCGAGTTCGAGCAAAGCAACGGCAAACCGGGCGGGGATGGTCTTTGCAACGCGGAGACACAGTTCAGGGATATCTTCGAGAATACGCAAGTGGGGGTGTATCGTACGACTCCGGACGGCCGTATTCTTATGGCCAATCCGGCGCTCGTGCGGATGTTAGGATACTCGTCCTTCGAGGAGCTTGCTCAACGGAACCTCGAAGAACAGGGATATGAACCGCAGTACCTTCGGTCGGTATTTAGGGATCGCATCGAAAAAGAGGGGCAGGTGATCGGCCTTGAATCGGCGTGGGTGAAACGCGACGGGGCAACGCTATTTGTCATTGAGAACGCGCGAGCGATTCGGGATGAGCACGGCAATACGCTCTATTACGAAGGCACAGCGGAAAACATAACCGAACGCAAGAAGGCAGAAAAGGCCCTCGAGGAGTCGGAGCACAGATTCAGGGCTATTTTTGACAACACAAGCGACGGGATATTTCTTTTGGATTTGGAAGCCAACAAATTCTCGATGTGCAATAAGACCTTTTTGCAGATGCTGGGCTATACTCAAGAAGAACTTATGAATTTGACCACCGAAGATTTACACCCCAAAGAAGACCTTCCTTTTATTCATTCACAGATTCAAGAATTCAGAAAAGGGGGAAGGGGAATACGTCATGATATCAGATTTAGGCGAAGAGACGGTAGCATTCTTTTTACTGATCTTAGCCCGGACCCGGTAACACTTGGCGCGAGAAGATATGTATTGGTTGCCGTTAGAGACGTTACCGAGCAAAAGAAAGCGGAGGAGAAACTACGGCAGAGCGAGGAGCGGCTGACCGCCTTTATGGATTCCGCTCCATGTGCTTTTGCCACCTTTGATTCGGAGTTGAATTTTACCGCCATCAATAAAGTGGGACTGGAGATGTTTCCTGCCAGCACGATGAAGGACGCCATAATTGGGAAAAACATGAGGGATTTCTACCCCGGCCTTGAGGAAAGCGGCAAACACAACAAGTATTTGGAAGTCATAAGAACAGGCAAGCCGCTTTTCATCGACGACATTGTGCCCCATCCGAAGTTCGGAGATGTCCACCTGTCCGTGAGCGCCTTCAGGGTGGGCAGTGGCCTCGGATTAATTACTTCCGACATTACCGAGTCCAAGAAAGCGGGAAAGGCCCTTGAGGAGTCGGAGCACAGATTCAGGGCTATTTTTGACAATGCGGCTGATGGGATAGTCCTTGCAGATGTGAACGGCGAGAAGCTCTACATCGGCAATGAGGCATTCTGCCGGATGATAGGTTACAGCCCGGAAGAAATAGGAACGCTGGGCGTGGCGGATATCCATCCCAAAGAGTCTCTGGCCCACGTGCTGGATGATTTTCGCAGGCAGGTTCGATGCGAGATCTCGCTGACCAGGGATGTCCCTGTCAAGAGAAAGGATGGGAGCGTTCTCTATGCCGACATTAACACGTTTCCGCTAACACTGGCAGGGAAGGCGTATTTGGCGGCCATATTCAGAGACACGACCGAACGCAGGGAAGCAGAGCAGAAAGTGCGGGAGAGCGAGGAGCGGCTGCGGGCGCTGATGGATGCCACAACGGAGTCCGTGCTGCTGGTGGACGACCAGATAACCATACTTGCGATTAATAGGACAGCCGCCCGGAGATTGGGTAAGAGCGTGGAAGAGCTGATAGGGCGCAGCGCGTACGAACTGGGCGAAAGCACCATTCCACCTGCTGTGCTGGAATCGAGAGCGCAGAAGGTACGTCAGGCGATTCGCTCGGGTAAGCCGGTGCGTTTCGAGGATGAACGCGCCGGAATGGTCTTCGATTTAAATATGTATCCGATATTAAACTCAGAGGGGCAAGTATTGCAAGTGGCCATTTTTGCTCGTGATATTACCGCGCAGAAGCTTGCCGAGCGGGCGCTTAGGGAAAG
>CAYGZM010000010.1:0-3331 GCA_964354365.1 uncultured Pirellulales bacterium | reverse complement strand
TTTTTGCTCGTGATATTACCGCGCAGAAGCTTGCCGAGCGGGCGCTTAGGGAAAGTGAGGAAAAGTGCAGGACCCTTGTGGAGAATCTTCCCCAAAAGGTGTTTTTGAAAGACCGCAATTCGATTTACGTCTCATGCAACGAAAACTATGCCCGGGATTTGGGAATCAGCCCGGAGCTTTTGCCGGGAAAGAGCGACTACGACTTCCACGCCGCCGAACTGGCGGAGAAGTACAGGGCGGACGACAAAAGGATTATGGAATCGGGAGAGATACAGGACATTGAAGAGATGTATATCCGCGGAGGAAAGGAGATGATTGTCCATACGGTCAAGACGCCCGTCAGGGACCAAGAGGGTAACGTCACAGGGGTGCTGGGTATCTTCTGGGATATCACCGAACAAAAGCGGCTGGAGCGGGCGCTGCAGGAAAGCGAAGAAAAGTACAGGACGCTGGTGGAAAGCGCCGGCGACGCTATTGCCACAATCGACAGAGATGGGAAGTTTCTGTTTATTAACAAGACAGCCAGCGAGCGTCTGGGAGGCAAGCCCGAAGACTACATTGGAAAAACGATGTGGGACGCGTTTCCCAGGGAAACCGCGGACCGCCAGATGGCCTCCGTGCAAACGGTTATCGATACGGGTCAAGGAGTAAATTATGTGACGCAGACCCAGTTGCAGGGGCAGCTTCGCTGGTACAATACTATCATGGAGCCGTTGACGGACAGGAGCGGCAAAATAATTGCTGCGCTCGTTATAGCCAGGGACATCCACGAGATGCGGCAGGCTGAAACGGAGCTCGAGGCGTACAGGGGAAAAATGGCCCATGCTGAAAGGCTCGCGTCCATGGGGACTCTGAGCGCCACCCTGGTGCATGAGCTGACCCAGCCTTTGACGGTTATTACTCTATCGATTGAGGATTCATTGGCGGAGCTGGAGAAGACCTCTTGTCCACAAACCGTCACGGAAGGACTGCGGGACAGTCTGAGCGAGGTCTCGAATGTCACTGCGATAGTAGAGAGGTTCCGCAACTTTGCGAGGAAATCCTCGGAAAAGACCATCGACAGGGTGGAGTTAGGCGTTGTTGCCGAAAGAATTGTGAGGTTGTTGAATAAAGGCGCTCAGCAGGCGGGGATTACATTGCATCTTGGACGTTTGGACAAGCTTCCCGCTGTGTACTTGAACGAGAAAGAGCTGGAGCAGTTATTCTTTGCACTGGTTCAAAACGCCGTGCAAGCAGCCGACGGTAGAGAAGGTCGGGAGCTTGTTATTGACGGCGCCGTGAAAAGTGGGTATATTGAACTGCGGTTCTCCGACAACTGCGGGGGCATCCAACCTGAGAATCTTGACAAGCTATTTGAGCCGTTTTTCACTACGAAGCCTGCGGGTGAGGGGACAGGCCTGGGGCTTTGTATAGTACAGCGTATTGCGGAACGGTCCGGCGGCGGAGTCCGCGTGGAAAACAGTCCCGGCGAAGGCGTGACCTTTGTCGTAACGCTGGGCATTGACGGAAATAGGATGTGATAGCTGCGTAGAAGTGGGAAGAAGAAAAATACAACGTGTTTTTTTCGTGGATGACGAGCCAAACGTGCGCAAGGTTGTCCGCAGAACCCTCGAAAGGCTCGGTGTGGAATTTACGTGTTTTGCCGGCGCCGCCGATTGCCTTGAAGAACTGGGGTCCCAAGCGTGTGATCTGCTTATTACCGACGTAAGAATGCCGAAAATGGACGGCATAGCATTATTGACAGAAGCCAAACGCATCGCTCCGTGGCTTCCGGTCCTTGTTGTAACGGGCTACGCCGACGTGCCGGCGGCGGTCAGAGCTATGAAGATAGGTGCGGCTGATTTCATCGAAAAGCCTCTGCACAGAGATACTTTCTCACGGAAGATCGAGTCGATACTGAAACAGAACAGCCTTCCCGATCCTGACACGGGCAAGCCTTTGACGCGCAGCGAGCTGAAAGTGCTGAGGCTCATTATCCACGGCAAGAGCAATAGGAAGGTAGCTCAATTGTTCGGGCGTTCGATTCGGACCATCGAGGATCACCGCAATCACATCATGAACAAGCTCGCAGCGGGCAATGCAATCGAGCTGTTCGAACGGGCAATTCAGATGGGGCTGGCCGATTTTCCGTCAAAACCAACGAGAACGGCGAGGGTTAAGAAGCACTAAAATCCGCGCAAAAACCTGCATAAGGCAGCTTGCGCGTCCCATAATAGGCTTGCGCTGTACGGTTTTGGGCGGTCAATTTTTTTTGCAAAATCCCGTAGTTACCACGATAGACAAGCATTTGGGGATTCTCTATGCTTGATTATGTGAACAGGCGATTTGTATGGGACTTCCTGTTCTGGAAGTAACATTGTACTGTATTTAGCTGGGCACAGCAGCCGGAGATATGCAACGGAGGGATGCTGAGCCCAGCAGGGCTTGAGCACGGCCGGTGATTGCCGTGATTATAATAGAATTTGTGGGTTGGTCCTGCGGTTGTTGGAAGTTACCGGCGACCAGGCAACTGTGGAGCCACAGCACAACGCCCAGATATGTGCCAATTCAACTCGAAGGGACTGGAGATCGAGTTCACTCCTTCCTCCCTCCAGTCCTTTTCAGTTCACTGGTGTTTCAGGTCAGAGATTCCCGTACGATGGTTTTCGTGGCGGCGTAAGCCACATTTGGGCTTTTGTCTTCAGTGATCCTGGGGGTAGTACTATACGAGTTCTGGGGGAGCAGGGTATTGCCTGTCTTTTGGGGCTGCTTGAGTTTCCCGGAATATTCCGAGGTTTTGCACAAAAAAAGTTGACAGGCGACTTGGCGTGCTGATATATTGCCTCGGTTAAGTGATAGTATGGGGCCGTAGCTCAATTGGCTAGAGCATCGGACTGTCGATCCGAAGGTTGAGGGTTCGAACCCCTTCGGCCTCGTTCTGTAAAGCTCTGTGGGTTAAATACTTACAGAGCTTTTTGCTTTGGGAGAAAAGGGCAAAAACAGGCGATGATCTGAAATGATCTGAAAAGAGAAGATCACCTACCGGGAAATCAGACAGGAATGGGACGGTGTGAGAGGGGGTTGTGCTGCCTGCTTCTTGCGAGTTTCGGAACTCACCAACTGTCCTATGTGGGAGCATATTCCTGACTTTTCGGTTACTCTTGCTTTGGGGAAGATGTGCGTATTGTATGTTGCCCCTGACGTTACCGGGAGATAGAATCACCGGACGAGCATGGGCGCTATTTGGCTGAGTACGGTCGGGTGGTTTCTGTTAAGGAATACAGGGAATCCCTTTTAAAGGCTTCTGCAAAATTGCAGGTTAGGCCTGCTTAGAAAAGAAAAAATCGTTTGT
>CAYGZM010000009.1:0-56974 GCA_964354365.1 uncultured Pirellulales bacterium | reverse complement strand
TCGAGTTTCGGTCATTTGGATTTGTTTAGGATTTCGGATTTAGTGCTTCGGATTTGGTTGCGGCCTTCAGGCCGCGCCAAGTTTATCCGTGTCCAGGAACAGAATCGCTCATTACTCTCATACCTTCTCAGGCACAACAAACGGCTCACGGTAATTCCGGCTGAGCAACTGGTTCGCCTGGTCTGCAAAGTCGCCGACGAATCTCTCTTTGCCCGAATCCATCGTAAGCCACGGGCCGAGGACGGCGGGCGTCTTCTCAAGGTCCACATCGTTAGCACCCAAATGCTCGCTGAATCGCCCGAATGCCTCGGACATATCGTGATTCGATTGGATCACCTCTTTGATATGCCCCGCAGGAGCGTGCTTTCCGAGACGGTGCGAAATGTTCGCAATATGGCACAGAGCCGTTGAGAGGTGCCCTTCGAGTATCTCGGCGTTGAGGTCGCTCCTCTTTCGGCTGCGCACCGCCTTGATGAAGTTGGCGTCGTGCTCCACATTGGTCGGCAGTGAGCCCTCGCCGGCGAATTTCTCAATCAGCTTGCCCTTGTTATCATAGACCGCCGAGCTGCCCTGCTCGAAGTATCCGCCCTCGCATTGAATAACTACGCCCGTGTTCGGACCCGGGCCGGCCTTGCCGCTGCTGATGGCCGCACCCGCCCTGCCGACCATCCGATAGACATCCATCGACGATTCGCCCTGCTTTGTCGGCAAACCTCGCACCTCGTAAATAATGGGCGCCGGCTCATAATCCAGAATTGCAATCTGCGTGTTGGGCGTCTCGCCGTCGTCGTCGTATCCGAAGCGCCCGCCGATGCTCATTACCCGGCGAGGCAGTCCGTCCTGCCCCAATATCCACCGCAGAACGTCGAGGTGGTGAGGTCCGTTGTTTCCAATCTCACCACAGCCGGTGGGCCAGACCCAGTGCCAGTCGTAGTGCAGGTTCTTTCGCATCAGGGGCGTCAGGGGGGCCGGGCCGATCCAGAGATTGTAGTCAATCGACTTGGGGACCGGCTGCGGCCCGCTCACCTTGCCCATACTCTCGCGTCGTTTGTAGCAGAAACCGTATCCGACGAGTATCTTGCCGAGCTTACCCTCCCGGATGTAGCGGACCGCTTTTTGCAGCGCGTCGTCGGAACGGGACTCGGTCCCGCCCTGCACGATGCGGCCGTATTTCCTGGCGGCCTCGACCATCTTGCGGCCCTCGAAGATGTTGTGCGAGACCGGCTTTTCGACGCAGACATCCTTGCCCGCCTGGCACGCCCAGACGGTCACCAGCGAGTGCCAGTGATTCGGCGTCGCCGTCGAGACCACGTCGATGCCCTTGTCTTCCAACAGTTTGCGTATATCAATGTATGCATCGACTTTTTCGTTCCTGCCTTTGAACTCGCCGACCCCGCCGTCCAGCACGTCGCGGTCCACGTCGCACAGCGCGACCACACGCACTCCCGGCAGCCTCCTGAACGAGCCGATGTGGGTCTTGCCATGGCCGTTAAAACCCACCACGGCAACGCGAATATCGTCGTTGGCCCCTCGCAACCGCGAATAGGGCAGCGCAAGCGAAACACCCGCGACCATCGAACCTTTAATAAAATTCCTGCGTGTAATCCGTCTCATCGTCAGCTCCCTGCAACCTTATGTCTCTTATACGGGTGCGTCCGGCCGCACAACCGAGCCCTAATCTGCAATAGAATACCAGATTCCCCCGGCTATGCAACTTATCTTACAGCCACTCCGCCGGATCGAGCTTGTAGTAGTCCTTCAGCTCATCATAAAGCTCCGGATGTCTCTTCTTCATTTGCCGGGACCTTTCAAAAAAAGCCTCGGTCGCCACCGCGAAGAACTCTGCCGGGTTCGTCGCGCCGTACTCGCTCATAACCGAGCGCGTGCGGCGCTCTGTTCCCTTCTGCAGGGCCTCATATTCCGCGCTTAGAACACGCGCCCAGGCGCTGTAGCGACTCCGGTTCTCGAGAATCGGGGCGCCGTCAGCCTCGCCGTCCTCCTGGTCCAACTGATGGGCGAATTCGTGAAGCACCACGTTTTGGGCCTCGGTGACATTCGATGTCCCCTCTATTACGCTGTCCCACGCAAGAACGACCGGGCCGCTCTGCCAGGACTCCCCGAGACGCACGCTGTGCTCGTCGGTTACTAACATGCCGTCAGAGGAAATTGTCTTGGCTACGTATGTGTGAGGATACACAAGAATCGTGTGCAGCCTCGGAAAACATTTCGTTTCCCGGTTCAGCAGCAGCATACACGCCTGCGCCGCAATCGTCACCTTTATCTCATCGGTTATCTCCAGGCCGCCGCAGCCCTCGAAATGCTTCTCAGCCAGGAATACGTTGACAAGCCCGCCAGACTGCTGCTTCAACGAATCCGGCAGGCGCTTATATAACGGCACATTCTTCTCGATGATTCGCCTGTAGTTCTCCGGCAGCGGCGCCGCCAGCAGCCGCTTGCGATTCGCCACTCGGATAGCACGCCTCGCCAGGAAATACACGACAATCAACCCTGCTACCGCCGCTGCAATTTTTATCGCTATCACTTTTTTGTCCTATTTCCAGGCTGAGCGCAGCTCATAGACTTCGAGCGAATCGATTCCGGTGCTGCCGTTCTTGCTGAATAGCTCCAGTGTCCTGTTATCGTCCGGCAGAATTGTGCCCATCGGCATATAGCCCCGCCCATCGTTGCCGAATATCTCGATAGACGTTCTATCGACGAGAATCTCAAGGCGGATTTTGCCATCGGCCGGCTTTAACTCAGCGCTCTTGCCCTTGCAGGAAAGCTCCTTCTTCTCGACGTTGTAAACAACCGGCTCACCGCGAATCACAAACCCGAACTCAGGCGCATCGCCGGGAGTGAACTGCGCACAGATATGGAACAACTCGCCGGTAA
Source organism: uncultured Pirellulales bacterium (assembly GCA_964354365.1). GTDB lineage: Bacteria > Planctomycetota > Phycisphaerae > Sedimentisphaerales > Anaerobacaceae > CAYGZM01. The sequence goes on along the minus strand of CAYGZM010000009.1, from coordinate 54,082 downwards.
TACCTGAAAGCAGGTTCTCACCCGGCTTTAGGATCGTCGGTTTCCAGGTATGTCGCCTGCCGTGTATGGTCTCGATCTCTCTGACCGGCTCTGCGAACATCCGAATCCCTTCGTCCGTCGTCCGCAAGGTCAGCTCCACCGGGAACAGCATCTGCTGATTGAACGGCATACCCGGCATCGCGACCCGGCCCCACGCAATCTGGATTCTCCGACCGTCCTCTTCAGGAATGTTGTTGAACCTCTGCGATGCGTAGAAGCAGTTGCCCCGTTGGAAGGGGATGCTCTCGGTCTGCTTCTTGAATTCCTTCCCATCGAATTGCCCAATCAGATAGTCTCCGCTGCCCCCGTAGAGAATCCATCTCGTATTGTTCTTATCGCCATCGACGGGCAGCTCGAACAGCTCCGGGCACTCGTGATAGCTCTGTATATCGCTTTGACGCTCCCAGCTTTTCAGGTCCTTCGACGTAAGGAACGTCATAACGCTGTCCTCGATATAGAGCACCATCACCCACTGTTCCGTAGGCTCATGCCAGATAACCTTGGGGTCTCGGTTGCCGCCGCGGATGTGCCCTACTACCGGGTTGTCCTCGTACTTCGTCCACGTCCTGCCGCGGTCGTTACTATACGCAATCGACTGCGTGAAGGGCCTGCCCTTCGACATCGCCGATGTCCCCCCGGCGGAGGTATAAATGCAAACGATAGGCTTCTCGCTCCCGGTCTGAAAGCCGGCGGTGTTGCGCTCATCGACCACCGCAGAGCCGGAGAAAATCGTCCCCAGCTCGTCCGGGCAAATCGCATCGTCGAGCTCCTTCCAGTGCACTAAGTCTTTGCTGACCGCGTGCCCCCAGTGCATATTCCCCCAATTCCACCCGTAAGGATTGTGCTGATAAAAAAGGTGGTACTCGCCCTTGTAGAATACAAGGCCGTTGGAGTCGTTGTTCCACCCGCGACGCGAGGTGAAATGGAACTGCGGGCGCAGCTTCTCCACATACAGGTCCTCGCCGCCCTTGATCGAGTCGGCCTGAACGATAGCGTTCAGACCCTTAGAGCCTCGTCCGACGGAGTCCACCTCGATTGTCGCCTCCTTGCCCTTGAACCTGCTGATGTCCATAAATGCCCAGAAGTCAGCCTCGTTGTCGGCCAATTCAATTTCAAACTCGCGGACGGCCTGCCCATCGACAATCACCTTCATTATCCGCTTGCCCGCGCCGTTCTTGACCGGCAGATTGAGATACCTCTTCTTGAAGACCATCTCCCGGCTTGTCTCGGCCTCTTCTATTCCTTTATCGCTCTGGACGATGTGATCGATATTGATGTGTCCCCAGCCGCCCTTGCGCTGGTCCACTATTTGAATCTGGGCCGTCTTTCCCGCCAGGTCGCAGACGTCCCAGGAGTGCCAGTCAAGCTGTTCGGAGCCGCCCGGCCGGTCGTTCGGCCCCGTCGCAGTTCGCACAACTTTGCCGTCGCAAAGCAGGTTGATGCACGCCTCGCCGGGATACTGCCCGCCGCCGATCAGAAAGTTGATGTACTTGCGCTGAATCTCAAACGTCGGCGAAGTCAATGTGCCGGTCGTGTCATCGCCATTGAAGTACGTATTGACCAGTCCCTTGCCCTCGAAACCGCTGACCTGCATCTGATTCGGCAAAGTGCCCTGCGCAGGCCCCGCCCCAAACGCCTCACCCGTCACCTTCCACTCGCCATAAGTCTCGCCCTCAAAGTCGGCAATCAGTATGTCTTCTCTATCGGGAACGGTCGGTTGCACTGCAATACACCCGCACAAACCCGCCAGAATACAAACGAGCAGCTTCTTCATCGGTTTTTCCTTTCCCTATGTCGCTAATGAACTCAAACTGACCGGTTTTCAAGAAAACGGGACGATAAGTCCCTATGCGACAGTAATATAGCACAGTGTGTCATTCCCGCGAAAGCGGGAATCCACTCAGCCGCCACACTACTGGATACCTGCTTTCGCAGGTATGACAAGGCGAACCGATCAGTTTGAGTAATGAAGGTGTTTCGGGCATTTAACACCAGAGAAATGCCGCGGTAAAGACCTTTTTTATCCAACCACCCCCGCAAAACACCACCCCGCCCCATCCGCTATTTAGCCCCACCGAACCGAAATCTGAAATTCGCTCTTAAAGCTCCTCAATCCACCCCTCAACCTCCGCAACCTTATGCGGTATCCCAATCCTCTTAAACAACCCCAAAATCGCCGTCCCAACGCCGACAACTTAGCCCCCATCCCGCGCGATGGACGTCACCCAAAAAACCGCCTGCCCCGCAGGCGAACATATCGAACACCGACCATCCGGGCCCGCGTCCCACGCTAATCCTCAATCAGACAACACTCCCCCTATTTGCTCACCTTCCCCTTCACTGCTACGCCTCTCCAGCGGTAGGCGTATACAGCCTCGGCATCCTCGCGTACACGTGTGCGCGAGCCTCATATCCGTCGGGGAACTTCAACCGGGCTTGAACAAGCATAGGGCCCCAATACGTCAATCGCGCACAGAACGTTGGGTCCGTCTCTCGCTTAACGGCAACAACCTCAAATTTCGGTCCCGCTGCCCACGTCACCTCAACCGGTATGTCTTTCTCAGGCTTTGGTTCCTCATACGGATGACCAACGATCCATAACACCGCTTCGTACGCTTGGCCAGGTATCAAGGACGGGAGAACCTCCACGACAGGGAGATTTCCTCGCGTCTGCTCGTATACCCCTATACGCTCTTGTTCCAGCTCCTTATCGACGTTGTTGCCAAACTGGCGTTCTGAGAACTCCTTTGGATATGGGACATGATCCGAGCCAAAAAAATGTCTGTCATCAACCCTAAGGGACTCCCAGACCCACCGTGTAGGTAGCCGCTCAGTCCCGTCATCGTTGAATATGCTCAGACCCCGGGTCTCGCAACGAATTCGTACTTGCTGACCCGATGGGTGCCACTTGATTGTAATCCGATTGTAGCAGTTGAAGCATCTAGGCAGACAAGGCAAGCTGGTACTCCCGACCGAACCTCCAGCAGCGATCAGTATCGGCTGATCAGGAAGATCTTGGTAGGCTGCTCTCGCATCCTCTGTGAAAGTGTGCGGATTGTGCTTGTGCCCGTGTAGCACCACGTGGAAACCGTAACGTCTCAGTATCGTCAGTAGTTTCCCCGAATTGTGCACAGCGTCGTATCCTCTCCCTGGCTCCGACAACGCCGGAATAAGCACCGGATGGTGATGAATCAGCGCTATACGTATGGCAGAGTCTGCCTTGTTAGCATCAAACTCCTCCAAGGCTTTTTCCACCTTTTCAAGCTGCCTGACATCGAGCCTACCTCTGTCCTCATCCGGCTTATCTTTTTCAACAAAGATAGCCGAATTCAAACACAGAAACAGTGCCCCGAAATCGCCAATTCCATCGTGTAGCTGCACGAAATCCCAGGGCTTCTCCCGCTTGACCCCCGCCCCATACACTCGGTTGTAGAACTCTGTCCATTGTTGCCAGCGGACCCCAACGTCACCGCTGTCAAATTTTACATCATGATTTCCTGGAACCATGTATATCGATTTCAGCCCTCTTACTTTCCCCAGAATTCTCAACTTCGCCAGCCCATCTATAAAAGTCTCCGCCTCCTGATACTCGTCCAGACTGCCCGTCTGCGCGATGTCTCCCGTGATACACACACAAACCGGACAACCTGGATCAGCCCCCGCAAGATCCTCCCCTACCTTGTCAAGAAGGGACGGAAATGCTCCCTCATCTGGCTCATCACCTGCCGCAGTTCGCGGAGGTCTAAAGCGATGCTTCTCCCCAAAGTGTACATCCGACAAGTGCACGATTACCAACTGTCTGGTTTGATCTCGTTCTCCTACCATTCGTTACCCCGCTTTCAAAACTAGGCGAAACCAGGAACAGCCCCACAGCCACCTATCATTCCAATTCGTTTATCGATCTTAAACGGCCTTCATCGATTATGTCACCCCTAAGCCCAATTTATCTCACTCAAATACCTATCAAAAGCGTCTTTCGCCATCCTGCGCCCTCAAATTATCTTCGCCTCCCCCGTTTAGCCGTCGTCGGAACTTGTCCCCTGGGGACGACGACGCAACACGCCGGCCCGGCCGCCTTCACCCAACCCGCCAACCCCACCAATTCTACACAACCCTCCTTCCCTGTCAAACAATCAATATCGCAGATCCAACTTTAGCTCACTTTAGACACTTTAGCTCACTTTAGACACTTTAGCTCACTTTAGACACTTATTCACTTTGCCCCTATTTGATAATCCGCGTCAATCCGCGTCAATCCGTGTCTAAAAACAAGAATTCACTTGACATCCAACTTCATATATAGTATAATACTTACCAAACTAAATAGAATCCTATCGGTAGAGGGATACAACACAGAACATGGCGGAGAAAAACATTAAAAACACCCATCCAGGAGCCGCACCCGAGCCCAGATCAATAGTAAATAATCAATCATCAATAATAAATCTGGAGATCCCCTGCTCTGCTGATCCCCTCCAACCTGTTCCCCTGATACCCCGATTCCCTCTCCTCTCTCTGTCTTCTGCCTTCTGTATTCTGTCTTCTGTATTCTGTCTTCTGTATTCCGTCTTCTGTCTCCTGTCTTCTGCCTCCTGTCTCCTGTCCAAACCACCCAGCTTGCCACGAATTCATGAGTCAATTATGCAAAACAAACCCAATGTCAAAATAGGCAATATAAACACAAGTACAGCAAGAACAAAGGCTTACGCCAAAGAACAACGAACAATGAACAACGAGCGTTATCCAAAACAAACCCAATCAAACCCAATTCCGCCGCCCCGCCGCTTCACGCTTCACGAGATACGACACACGACATACGAACCCAACCCCCCGCCCAACCGCCGGTCTCCAGCTTGGAACTTGACACAAACGCTCACTGCCGGATAATTGCCTCAAACGCTCTGACAACTACAGAAGATACAGGAGACAACGGTTATGAATCGGCGTGATTTTCTCAAGTGTGTTGGGGTCGGCGCCGCGCTCGGCGTGCCGGCCGGGTGCATGAAGACCGGCGCTCAAACCAGCGCAGCAAAACCGAACAAGCCAAACGTGCTTTTTATTCTCACCGACGACCAGCGCGAAGACACTATCGGCGCATTGGGCAACCCACACATCAAGACGCCCAACCTCGATAAGCTGGTCAGGTCGGGCCTTGCATTCACCAACGCCAACTGTATGGGCGGCAACGCCGCGGCCGTATGCCGGCCCAGCCGAAACATGCTGCTGAGCGGCCGGGCATACTTCCGCTTCGGAACCAACGGGGCCGACGGCAATCAGAAACTCTATGCCGGGCCTGATATGCCGAACTTCCCCGATTCAATGAACCACGCCGGCTATGAAACATACCACCACGGTAAGCAGGGCAACACCGAACGATTGCTCCACCCTCGCTTCGAGCACACCAAGTACGTCGTGCACCACCAGACCTTCGACGCCGTTCAGCCGGGCAAGATCATCTGCGACGATGCAATCGCCTTTCTAAAGGCCCGCGCGAACACAAGGCCGTTCTTTATGTACCTGGCCTTCTCCGAGCCGCACGACCCGCGGAATCCCGCGCCGGAGTTTCTCGCGCAATATCAGCGAGAGGATATTCCGCTGCCGCAGAACTATCTGCCGTTTCATCCCTTTGACAACGGCGAATTGAAGATTCGCGATGAACAGTTGGAGGCCTGGCCGCGCACCAAAGACGCCATCCGGCGCCACATCCACGAATACTACGGAATGATTACCGGCCTGGACCACCATATCGGGCGGCTCATCCAAGCGATAAAAGACCTCGGCGAGCACGACAACACGATCATCATCTTCTCGTCCGACCAGGGCATAGCGATCGGAAGCCACGGCCTGATGGGCAAGCAGAACCTCTACGAGCATAGTATGGGCGTGCCGCTGTTTCTCGCCGGCCCGGGTATTCCAAAGGGCAAAACGTCCGATGCGTTCGTGTACCTGCTGGACGTCTTCCCAACGGTGTGCGAGCTGGTTGGCGAGCAGGTCCCGCCGGGGCTGGACGGCAAGAGCCTGACCCCAGTTATCCGCGGCCGGACGGATGGCGTTCGAGATACAATCTTCCTTGCCTACAGGAATTTCCAGCGGGCCGTCCGCCGCGGCCGATGGAAGCTGCTGCGCTACCCGCTGATTAACAAAACCCAGTTGTTCGACCTGCAAAATGACCCATACGAAACGAAAGACCTGGCCAACGATCCAGCCAATGCCGAGAAGGTCAAAGAGCTGATGGCCCTGATGGCCGAACAGCAAAAGCTCTTCGGCGACACCGACCCACTCACGTCGGAGAATCCAGGGCCCGCTGAGATTGACCTTGAGTTCTTCAAAAATCCGCCGACAAAGAAGAAAACCAGGAAGCAGCCTTGAGCGCAACGCTCTTCAAGTCGGTCGGTATGGCCTTACAATCAGGCACTACTACTCTGTCAAGGTTAAACCGATGGATGTCATTGCGAGGAGTGAAACGACGAAGCAATCTCCGGGCTTAGGACGGTTTGAGATTGCCGCCCATTCGACTGCGCTCAGGGCAGGCCTCCTCGCAATGACAACTCCTCAGATTAGTCTTGACGGTGTACTACGACTCTCAATTCCCATTCTTGATCGGGCCTGGGCCGGGCGGCATGTGCTCTTTCAGGTATCGGGTCATCAACTCGTATAGATGTCGCCGCGTGTTCTCACCCTCTTTTATGTCGTGAGTGCGGTTGGGATACGACATCATCGAAAAATACTTGTTGTGCTTGATCAATTCGTTGATAAGGACTTCGCAGCTCTGATAGTGACAGTTGTCGTCGCCGGTCCCGTGGATAATCAGGAGATTGCCCTCAAGCTGGTGCGCGAAAGTTATGGGCGAGCCGTTCTTATACCCTTCTTCATTATCCTCCGGCAGCCCCATATAGCGCTCCTGGTAGATCGTATCGTAAAATCGCTGATTGCTGATAAACGCAATCGCCATTGCGGTATGGTAAAGCTCCGGATACCTGAAAATTACATTAAGGCTCATAGAGCCGCCGCCGCTCCAGCCCCATATCCCGACTCTGTCCGGATCAACATAAGGCCGGCTCTTGATAATTGCCCGTGCCGAGGCAGCTTGGTCCGCGGATGCAAGAATTCCTATCTGGCGATAGACGCACTTTCGCCACTCGCGTCCGCGAGGCGCCGCCGTCCCGCGGTTGTCAACGCTCATCACTAAGTAACCCTGCTGAGCAAGCATCAGGTGCCAGAGGTATTTGTCCCCTCCCCACTTGTCCAGCACAGTTTGCCCGCCCGGCTCTCCATACACGTAAAAGAACAACGGATATTTCTTCTCCGGGTCAAAATCAGGCGGCTTTATGCACCAGCCGTCCAACAGCACGCCCTCGCCGATATCCACGCGGAAGAATTCAAAAGGCCCCTTCCGCAGTTTGTCGAGCTTCGCCCGCAGATTTGAGTTGTCCACCAACGCCCGCATCGTTTTATGTCCCGGCAGACTCACCAGTTCTGTACGCGGAGGCTCGCCAAACGAAGAACGGGTATGAAAGGCCCACTTCGAATCGGGCGAGATTTGATAACTATGCGTCCCGGTTTGGCCGTCAGGTGTCACTCGCTCTACCGTGCCACTGCCGTCAACCGGAGAGCGATACAAATATCGCTGCGTCGGATTATCCGGCGAAGCAATGTAATACACCCAGCCGCCCTTCTCATCAACGCCCTGGACGCTTATCACGTCAAACTCGCCGGGCGTCAAAAGCTCCGCTTTCCCGCTCGAATGAGATACCAGATACAGATGCCGCCAGCCGTCACGCTCGCTCAACCACGTAAAGCCTCTGCCGTCATCAAGCCTTATGGGGTCATCGCCGACGTCGAGCCACGCCTCGTCCCGCTCGGTCAGAATTGTCCTGGCCTGGCCATCGCGGACATAGCCCAGCATCACCTCGTTGGTATTCTGGAGGCGGTTGAGACGCTGAAAGACTATCGCCTTTGAATCATCCGTCCATTCCATTCTTGGTATGTAATGGTCGCGCGGATCGCCGGCAGGCTCGAACCACCGCGTCCTGCCTCCATCGGAGCTAATCACCCCGACACGGCAGGCAGGGTTTTTCTCTCCGACCTTAGGATACTGGAAACTCGTGATTTGGGGATACAGCGAATCCGTGTAATTTATCAGATGGAATTCGCGCACGCCTTCCGTATTGAATTGCCAATAGGCGATCCACCTGCCGTCCGGGCTCCAGCGAAACCCGTCCCGCAGGCGAAACTCCTCCTCATAGACCCAATCGGATGTGCCGTTGATTATGGTATCCGACCCGTCCTTCGTCAGTTGCCTGATCCGCATACTTCTGAGGTCCTGGACGTAAATGTTCTTGTCGTGCACATAAGCAGCGCGGTCGCCGTCCGGGGAGAGCTTCGCAAACATCAGTGTCGAAGGCTCGGCGTCCCCGCCAAGCTTGACCAGCTCCCAGGTCTCCAAGTCGAGCGCCCAGTAATCGCCCCGCGTGTTCTCCCTCCAGAGGCGTTTGGTATTCGTAAATACCAGCAGTTTCTTCCCATCCTCCGACCAGGAGTAATCCTCAATCTCCAGCGGCTGCGATTCGCCCTTGGGTATCAGCCGGGCCGCGGCAACCATTACTTCCCGCCCGCCCGTCTTAGGATCGTAACGCACAATATCCTCGCCCCCTTCCTCGTCCTGCGATTTCTCCAGAATCGTGTACCCGGCTTCGTCTTCCAGCCAGCGAGCCGGGCCGAATTCCTCAGGCTCAAACTCCTCCTCAGTAAATATCCGCTCAAGCGTAAGAATCGCAGGGTCCGCATCCCCCTGTTCTGCCGCCGCTCGCAGCGAAAACGCCGCAACGACAATCAGAACACAAGACAAAACAAGCCACCTCTTCACCATTACTCTGTTACTCGTGATTCGATGGGTAGTCATTGCGAGCCCCCAGGGGGCGCGGCAATCTCGTAGTTTCGGATGGCTGAGATTGCTTCCCCTTCGACTTCGCTCAGAGCTAAAGGCTTTGTTCGCGCGCAATGACAGAGGCTCAAAACATCTATCACAGACCGCCATCTGCCTGTAACTTATACACGTCATTTCCTTTTCCGTTATTAAGGTTCCTACGGCAATTCCCCGCCACACGCTCACGAACTCGCCCTGATCTTCACCGATATCATGCTCGCCGTCTGCCTACATGCTAATAGCAATTTGGTTGTGGCTGGATATGATAACCGGGACGGTTCTCAACATCCAGGTTTTTCCGCGCCCCGGCGTCAAGATTCCACGCCGTTTGCAGGGATTCTTCTTGACATCTAACTTGGCAGAGTGGTAAACTAAGGTAGAATAGGTTGGGAGTAACGATTATGCAAGCCGGCAAACGCTCGCTATTGTGCTTCGCTGCCACCGCGAGACATGCAACGTTGGTGCAGTGCCGGACAAAGGATGGGACGAAATACACTGCTTCCAGCGGAGGATTACCCTTAACATAAAACAGTTGCGCACAAACTCTGCGCAGGAATAATAAATCCATAATAATGCTTTAGGGAGATAGAAAAATGGAAACCAAAGGAAAAATCTTGTTATTGGCCGTTGTGGTGTTCGCTTTGGCCGCCGGCAGCGCCCAGGCCACAATCGTCACAATCGCTCTTACCGGCCAATTAACAGAGGTCCGTGATCTGGATAACCTCTTTGCCGGGGAGATCAATATCGGTGACTTCGTGAGCGGCAGTTACGTCTATGACACATCGACCCTGGACAGTTCAGGAAGTGGATACAGCGGCAACTACTGGTACTACACTGAGCCTTATGGAGTCTCTTTGCATATCGGGAACCTTGTTTTTCAGAGTGACCCTGAAAACGTCGAATTTGTCATAGGTGTGTATGACAGGCCATATGACGATGGTTACCTGTTCAGGAGCTACAAGAATTTGCCGCTCCGAAACGGAATTGAAGTCAACCATATTTGGTGGGAACTGCGTGACTATTCCGGGACCGCTATTTCGAGCGACGCATTGCTGCCATCAGCACCCAATCTTGAAGACTGGTGGGACTTCGGAATAAGGATTTCCTTGGGCTATGGAGACAGTCTGTACCTGCAGGCAGACGTTCTGTCAGTCACATCAATTCCAGAGCCCACGAGCTGCTGGATGCTGGTGTTGGGCTCATGGGTCCTACTGAAGAGACGCAAATCCTGAGTCGCGTCCGGGAGGACAGCGACCGGTCATATCTTAGGCCTGTCCTACAGTTTCTTTGCGTAAGGCTGGTTCTCCGGGTAGTAATCCTCGCCCAATCCCAGTTCTGCCTCTGAGTTTCTACCCCAGACCCAGATGTTGCCGTCTGCGTCGATTACCAGAGAATGTTCGTAACCGGCGTCTATAGAGACGATGTTGGTGAGGTCATACTCGGTTTCGTCAATCCATTTCTTAACCTTGACCGGCTCGTCGGAACTTCCGGAGGCCCCGTTACCCAACTGCCCCAAGTTACTCTCCCCGGCCTTACCACCAATGGACCGGTCCTGTGAGGCGATAATCCATTTCGTTGAAATGCCGCCACTCGTTATGCCCATCGACAAACATCATATTGCCGCCGCCGGGCCTGTCTCCGTTGGCCAGGTGGTTGCTGCGGTCGTACAGCTTGTATCGCGCCCACGAACCGCCCTGGACCTCTGCAAAGCTGGCGGTCCTGGGATCTGTCCCCGTACTGAGCGTCGCATCGGTGACAAGCTCGGTTGATGCGGCTTGTTTGCAGTTCAGCGTCTTTATCCACCTCTTGGGAGGGCTGCCGCCCGGCGAATAGCCTCGCCCGGCAACGGTATCCATCATCCAGAAGTAGCTTGTGACCCGGTAGTAATTCTCCCGCCCGGTCTTCGGCTCGGCCACCTCGCCGATGCGCGTCACCAGAGGCAGGTTCTGGCTGAACTGCCACAGACACGCCATATCCGGCCTCTTGAGAGGATCGGATGGGCAGTAGAAAATCTTCCTGTCGCCGCCGGTGGCAATAATGTAATCGGTCGTGCTATAGGCAATATCCCATAGCCACCATCCGCCCTGGTTCAAGGGGAGCTTCGCGTCGTTTTCCTCACCGTACATGTGCAGGCTGAGGCTGATTTGTTTAAGACCATTGCCGCAGACAACTCTCTTCGACTGCTCTCTCGCCCTTTGCAGTGAAGGCAGCAAAATCGCCATCAGCAGCGCAATAATGGCAATCACCACCAAAAGCTCCACCAGCGTAAATCCCCTCTGTTTGTCCATAAGAACTCTCCTGTCTTCACACGGCAAAGCCTAAGATTAACAAGCTATGCTACGAACACGTATGGCATAGAATATCCAAGGCTTCTGCAAAATTGCAGGTTAGACCTACTTGGAAAAGAAAAAATCGTTTGTTGATTTTTTCTTTTCGATGGCAACGTATTGTCTCGTAATCGCTTAGGTGATTATTGAAGAAGATCATAACAGAGATTTTCTTCAACAATATAGGTCTAACCTGCAATTTTGCAGAACTCAGGGACTATCCCCGAAAGGAGTCGAACCTTCAACCTTTGGCTCCGGAGGCCAACGCTCTGTCCAATTGAGCTACGGGGACACAAAAACATAAACCGCTATATTATAAGTGCTTGCCCATATTTTTGCAACACATTATTCCCCAAAAATCGCCGGAACGGGGACCGGTTAATTGGTTAATTAGTGACTGGTTAAATGCCCCTTCGAAAGCCTCCACTCACCACTCACCAATCACCACTCACCAATCCGCCCTTCTCGGGAGTATGTGTTTTGAAGGCCGTCTATGCTATACTTGTCACACTCTTTGTTGGCACTATAAAAATTCAGAGGGTCGTGAACATGGTTGGATTCGTCGAAGACAAGCTTTTCAGAAGTGAACCCCGGCGCAAAGGCGTCCGGCGGGCGGTGCCGCGTCAACAGCGAATAGTGTTGGCTTTGCTGCTGCTCGCCGCACCTGCCCTTGGTGCTATTCACCGGTCAATGGAGATATTTCCTCTCGTCAAGGAGCACGTGCACGGCTCGACAATCGTGGAGTTGCCTAATGGCGACCTCCTGGCCGCCTGGTTCCAAGGTTCCGGCGAGCGGTGGGCCGATGACGTGGCAATCATGGGGGCACGGCTTCAAGCGGGCGGCCCGAACCGTCCCGGAGATAAGGAAGAATGGAGCAAGCCGTTTGTGTTGGCGGACGTGCCTGGCTTTCCGGATATAAACCCGATTCTCTTCATCGACCCTCAAGGCCGGCTCTGGCTGATGTGGTACACGGTGATGGCGAACCAGTGGGAGACCTCACTGTTGAAATACCGGATCAGCGAAGACTACATAACGCCGGATGGGCCGCCAAAGTGGCTGTGGCAGGAGGTTCTGCACGTAAAGCCGGGCGACCCGGCCGAGAGAGGCATTCAGCCCAACGACCGCTTTGTCAAGTCCGTCGAACGGCAGATCGAGGAATATGCGAAGTATCTGTCTGAAAACGCCGATACTGTGAGCGCGCTGGTGGCAGCGGGCGTAAAGGTGCAAGTCTGGAGGGCGTGGGGCGAGGGATTGCTCAGAAAGGCCCGCGGCGAAGACATGATGAGCAAAGGCATCCTCATCGATGACTCCGGCAAACCAATGGAAAAACAACTCGGCTATCCATATTTCAGACGCATGGGCTGGCAGACAAAGAACAAGGCCGTAATCGTTGACAAGAATCGAATCGTTGTCCCCCTGTATTCGGACGGCTTCAGTTTCTCCTTGATGGCGATAACGGACGATTCCGGCAAGACCTGGAAGTTCAGCGAACCCTTGGTCGCACCCGGAAATATACAGCCGAGTATTGCACAGAAGGCAGATGGAACACTCGTTGCGTATATGAGGGACAACGGCCCGTCCCCGAAGCGCCTCCACATCAGTATTTCAAAGGATAACGGCCTGACCTGGAGCACCGTCCGCGATTCCGAGCTGCCGAATCCCGGCTCAGGGGCCGATGTCGTTACTCTACGAAACGGCCATTGGATTCTGGCGTATAACGACCTCGAAGACGGACGACACAGCCTTGCCGTTTCGATTTCTACGGACGAAGGAAAAACGTGGAATCAGACTCGGCATCTCGAAAGGGATTCACGGGACAAGGCCGTTGCCGCCAGAAGCCACTATCCATCCATCATCCAGGGCCGAGATGGCGCATTGCACGTAGTTTATAGCTACCATCACAACGACCGCGAAGACGCCCCCAATAAAACCATCAAATACGTTCGCTTTGATGAAGACTGGATCAAGCAGTAGGTTCAGCTCCTCGGCATCATCCCCGCTCATAATCTGTTCTATTGAGGCAAAACAGCCGATAAATCAAGAACATTGGCCGAATTCCGCCTGTAAATTGTAATAGAGGCCTGCGGAATAGTTCTACAGCGCAATCTAATGTTGAAAAATGCCTTTTTCGCCTGAAAATCCGAAGTACGAAGCACGAAATCCGAAACAAATTCAAAATCCAAATGGTCAAATTGACAAGACACAGGGAACCACGGATTTCACGGATTTCCCAGCGCGGCTTCGCTTCGCTCAGCCGCAACCAAAAAGTTCGTCTGGCAAAAAAGTCTCATAACACCTTGATAATAAAGAGGTTGTGATCGCCCAATAAAAAAAACGTGCATAAAAAACAAGAAGATACAAGATTGTATTACGGACTCAATGGATTTTGGCCACGAAGGCACAAAGACGCAGAGAAGGAAAAGGGGATGAGGGGATGAGGGCACGTAAGCTCAGGACAGATTAACACATATGAATACTGAAAAGAAAAAGCCCGCCGGAACCGTTAGTCCTTCGCCACCTTGACCCCCGCCTTGTTTGACGCAAACGCCGGAACTGAGTTTCCACTCCGTGGTCATTGCATCCCACCACCGTATTTGCGCGAAAGCAGCACTTCGAGGCGTTGATACCCCTCTCTCCGCTCCTGTCGGCTCAATGTATCCTCCAACCGCCAGAGCAGCAAGCCGATCTCTTCATCGAGTTCAGCGCTTGACACACCACGGCTCACGCCGCATAACCTCGCGCACTCCGGTGCGGAGAGAAGCGCCGCTTTGCTTACAGCGTCAGTATCTTTTGTCTTTGCGATTTCCTGATTCATTTGCTTTACTCCAAGAAGTACCAACAAGACTCAATGAACGATTTTGGAGGTCAGTATAAGAGAGGGTTTCAAAGGGTATCAAATCGTAACTGCACGTAATACACCTGTTACGGTTACGTATTTGCTAAGTCTTTTGTAGGAACGGAGAAATGGGGGACTTTTTCTGCGGGTCCTCTTGGTGTTACGTATTACGTATCGTATTGTGCTACGTTTTTGAGCGCGGCCTGTAGTTTTTCAGGCGTTGCTTAAACCACTTTCGCAGGTAGTAGTTCTCTTTCGTTTGAGGGTCTTTCTTTGCGTTTACTTTGTCTTGCTCCGCCCATCCCTGTAGTGTACTGCGCGGCACGTTGTGATCGTTGACGATACTCTTGCTGCCGATGTACTCGTTGGGCGGCTTCCACTGGTTCTGTGATACGTTCTTACCTGTCTTGCCCTTCTGCGCTGGTTCTCCTGCCTTGCTGGTTGCCTGCAAGAATTCGTCCTCAAGCCTGTGCATAAGACTTTCGGAATCCCTGTGGACTTCCCACATGGGCCATTCAGAAGGTTTGGGCAATGTCATTGTTGTCAGTTCTTGGATTGTTAAATCTCTCCACTTTTGAGCCTCTGGGCCAGAGATAGTGGTCTCTTCTAAGCACGGCGGGCATGTGCCCAGAGCGCATGCTCTTGCATATAGCGTTCCACCATAGATCGTATCTGAGAACTTCAAGGCCATACCTAAAGCGGACCAACTCGCCTCCCACGAAAAAGCTATCCCTGGATTTGCCGGCCATTTCTGCAGCAGGCGAGGATACCTCTTCAGCATCTCCTTGACACGCTTCAGATATTCACCCAAATAGGCGCACAAGGCTACAAATTGGCTCGGCTCTGTCTCTTTGGTGCTCCGGCTCAGTTTTGTGATTTTAACGGCACAATTGAAGCAGTTCACCGCGTAGAAATAGAACTCTCTGAGCCGCCGCTGCGGTTTCTTCCGCGCTTCGGCTGCTGTTTCGTCAGCCAGACGCACTGCAAGCTGCATCTGCGATTCGATAGTGCCGTCACGTAATGACTTCTGAGGCATCTTTTCACCCGCTTTCTATCAGGCCGGTCCGAGCAGGAGAGCGGAGCGGGTGAGAACCGCTATCGCTGCTCAGACCGCTTGGTTAGTTGCATGCTAACCGTCCTGGATTCAGAACGCAGTTACAGAAGCATTTTAACAACCGCCCGGCGAACGTCAACAGACAGGTCTGGCCAAGCCCGTATCCCGTCTCTAAAGCTCCCTCTTACATTCTCTTGTTCAATGTATTTTCAATTGTCTGGACTGTATAGAAGCTTCTCTTTGCACGGACGACAAATAATTTTGCCGGTATCGAGCAATTCGAGTTGCGTGGGATGTTTGATTTTGCCGCACATATCACATTTATTCTTGTGAATATGGGCAAGCAGTAGCGACAGATACAATTCCAAGACTTTACAGTGCTCTATAACACGGTCCGCTCGACATGCCCAACGAATGATAGCGGCCTGTATTATTAGCTGGATTACAAGGGTCACTGCGATTGAGATAACACAAAGAGTGAGAGATGTGATTCCCTGTTCAAGATATGCCTTATATGCGGCAGCAAAGATGAGCGAAGCAATAAGAAAAAACGTACCTAATACAAAAAGCCTAAGAGTGCCGGTTTCCTCGAAGCGATAAGGAATGCTGTCCTTCGACTGGGCAAAATCAAGCTGATTTTTCTTTTCTGCAGTTGACATAATCGCCTCCCTTTTGTTTTAGATGTTTGCTTCCCATAACTCAGAACGCTGTTACAGAAGCATTTTAACAACGCCCCGGCGAACGTCAACAGGCAGCCCCGGTTTCAATTTTTCCGGCTGGCTCCTGCGAAGGCGAAGGGCGTCGCATTAGCCTCTTGCCTTTGGTTGGCTCTTTGGTATAACGAATATCCGGTGGGCTGTGAGCATTTCCCTCCTCCCTCTCACGAACTATCTCCCAGCCCACCTCTGTTTTTTCCGTCCAAAGCCTTCGATTTGCCTCCAAAGACAGGTGGAAAGTAAAAAATTTTGGGCCAACCGGCATTTTTTTCTTGATTTGCCGGTCTGCAAGTTCTATATTGACATTGCTTTTTGGAGCCGAAGGTTTCCATAACATTCTAATCATTTTGAAAACAAGGAGGTGGCAAAAATGAAGCGGTTTCTATTTACAATCACATTGTTCGCCCTGATGTCCACACCTACCGTCGCTTCGCTAATGATCGAGTTTTCTCCCGGTGGCGGCGGGGGGGCTGCTGCCGGCGGCTGGTCTTTTGACGGAGCGGGTACACTATCTTTCAGGGAGGCTATCCAAGTCGATTTGTGTAACGGCGGCAGCCTTGATCCCCTGGTTACCGGTTTTGCGTTGGTTCATATACCAACCATGACGGTGGGCGGAATTTCCGGCGGACCTTATACGCTCAGTGGAGGCGCATTCACGCTCACAGACTCCACGGGCACAACCACCTATATGACCGGCACCCTTGGAATGGGTGATTTATTTCCTGTAGGCACAACGGCCGTCGCGTACACCGTTTTCGAGGCTGACATAACCGACGTGACTGTAACTGCTGATGGCTTGGCTCTTGGTTCACCGGCCCTCGACTACATTTCTTCAATACCTGGCGCTCAGCGGCAGTTTGATTTCGAGCTGTCCTTGCAGGGCGGTTCTTCGACTGGTTTCAAGGGCATGCTGGACACTGGGAGAGCAGGCGGCGATGGTTTTAGCGGTGCTATGACTATCCCCGAACCCGGCACGCTCCTACTGCTCGGATTAGGTGCGGTGATGCTAAGAAGGAAAATATTAGGTTAGAGGATATGCAAAACAGAGTTACGGGGGATAGAAAAGAATATTCGGCTTGACGGTTAAAAGAGTCCTTAATCTATAAGCCCTTGCTCCCGCAAAACGTCAAGAACGTCACCGGGTGTAAATCTTGAATTTGCCGCCCCCCCCAGAACCTTACTTAGAAAGTCATCTGAGCAGTTCTCGCGCACGTGTAACAAGCCCCTATTAAACGCTGCCTGCAAATTGCCCACAGTAGTAAGCTTTGCCTTTGCGTAAATGACATAGCTCTTATGCTTAATAAAAGGGTGCTCACCATCGTTTACAATACAGCTTGAGTCATTCAACTCATCTCCTTCATCTTCCCAACTCGTGATATTCACAATCGCTACTTGTTCGGAGTTGTACGAAGGATCTGATATGATGACCCAAAGGTGTCTATCAAGTTCAAGATAAGGATCGTTTAAGAAGGTGTTTCCGATTTGCAGCGACATTAACTGCTAATTCCAAACAGGTGTCGTGCAGCGGCGTCTTCTGCTGCCCTTTTGGTGATAACCTCAAGCCAATCACCTCTACCAATAGCTTCCAGCAAATCGGACAACGGAATTGGGCGCGAAGAATCACCGGGATTGTTCTTCTTCCACTCTGGAAGATCTTCCGACTTCATTGCCACTTCCCACTCGCCAAGCTCCCTATTTTCTTCCCAAATTCTTTTCAATAAGTCAATTTCGTATCGGCACAATTTTCCATTTCCTGGGTCATTTATCAGCCGAATGTCATATCCATCTCTTTCAATGTATTTATCCCATTCAATGTTGCCGACTTCGCGTTGATTAGCTAAATCCAGCAGTCGACTAAGGGTCGGGCCGTGTTTCATTGCAATAAAGTGGTCTCCCGTTATAGGGTTTCCAGTTTCCTTTAGGCTTTCCCTGTCAGCAAAATACAACAACTTTAGAACGCGCATATAGTTATCTGATTTTGTTGCATGTTTTTGCTTCAACAAGAAGGCTACCGCCTGAATAGCTTTCTGTTGGTTAAACTTAAAGGGAACAGGATTTCTTGAGCGTACAATTAAAGTCATAATGTTCTCCTGTCTTGCAAACCTCATTCTATAACAATATCTTCGCCCAAATCAAGCCAAAAGTTCATTTCATTTCAAACTTTCTGGTTCACCGCCGAGATTCACATGCAAAAGAGCAAGTAAACCAAGCCTATTAGACAGGCCTCCAAGGTTCGTTCGCACCGTAGAAGCCCACTGGCGTGGACTCTGTGAGATTCTCGGGCATGCTGTGAGGACGTTGGACCCTATCGCCTCTTGACTCGCAAGCAACGGTTTGCCATAACGAATATCCGGTGGGCTGTGAGCATTTCCCTCCTCCCTCTCGCAAAAGTGTTCTCGTCGCAGCCCACCGTTATTCTCAACCACGCCCCACAATCTCCCACGACCCCTCTCACGGCCACTTTGCGCTCGTAGAACCCCCGATTTCCGGGATGGTTGAAATAAGTCCAAACCGGATGTAGTGAAGACTTTTGCCAAGAGTCCGCGTTATCGCTGCTCAAAACCGCGATCCTGCCCGCTAACTGCGTAACTTGGGTTAGAAGGCGCCGGCGGCGGCGGACTGCTGCTTGTATCCGATGAAATAGAGGAACCTGTCGTAAGTGAAGATCGGGATCCACAAGGCCTGAGCCTGGGAGCGGACCTTCTCGTAGTCATCGCGGATGCGCTGCGAGGCCTCATACTTATCCATTGCCTGCGGGTCGATTTCGAGCTGTTCAACGGTGGGTTTCTTGAGGACTTCGGGCTGCTTGCCGAGGACAAGGAAATCGGTATCGACGGAGACGGCATTATCAACTCTGCCGCCCCATTTTTCAATGAGGGCCTTCATTTTGGTGTGTGCGTCGATGTCGAGGCCGCTGTCGTTGTCGAGGTCGAAATTGCCAGCGATAACAAAAACGTTCTTCCTGGCGCTGTCCCAGATCAGATTTGCGATGATGTCGCCCTCGAGGACAGGCTTTCTTTTGTTTTCGCTTATGATTCTTGCGGCGGAGAAGGTTTTTTGGACGTCAAAGACTTCGATTTCGGCTTTTCCTTTGCCGTCCTGGGGGATCGGGGCGTTTTTGTCGTGGACTGCGAAGGTGAGGCCGGGATAGACGCGGTCTTTGCTTCCCTTGTCGATGTGAACCAACTTGGTATTGTAGTCAATCAGAATGACCTTGCCGTCGGCGATCATGGCGGGGGCGTTGCTGTCCGGCGGGGGCATGGTCTTGGCGACCTGCTCCTGGGCGCGTTTCATTTTTTGCCCGGTCAGGTCCAACTGGGCCTGAGTTGAAAGGAGCTGCTGATTGAGCTTGTCGAGGTTGGCCTTTTCCTTGTCGAGCTCGGCCAGCGCGGTCTGGATCCGCTGGTCGGCGGTCTTCTCGACGAGGGCTTTGAGCTGGTTGTAGTCCTGCTCGATTTCGTTGACCTTCTGGACGAGTATGTCCTTTTGTGCGAGGAGGATTTGCTGAAATTCGTGGGTCGCGGCCATTGCGTCGTCGTATCTTTGCTTCTGCTCGGCGTAGCGTTTCTCGGCGTCCTGCACGGCGGCGGTCGTGTTGTCGAGCGCGGCTTTGAGGTCGGCGACGACTCGCGTAAGCCCGACGGTATTTGGGTCGGCGCTGGCGAGGGTGACATACTGCTGCGCGAGCGTGAGGGCCTTTTTGACTTCGGCTGCGGCGGTGCTGAGCTTGGCCTGGGCGTGGATATTCTGCGGGGCCGTGCCGGTGACCATCGCCATAGCGCTGTCGAAGCAGTCAACCATAGTTCCGAGCCAGCTCGGCTTCTCTTTTGTGCCGATGATGGTTCCGAGCCTCTGCTGCTCCTGCGGGGTGGCGAGGACATCGATATCCCGCCGTAACGCGGCCTCTTTTGCCTTGTAGTCTTCGGTCTTGACGTAGAAGATGATGGCGCAGGTGGCGGCGGCGATGAAAAGCCCGACAAAAGCGATAAGCGTGTAGAGCAATGCGTTGCTCTGCTGTTTTTTGCGAGGTGGCATAGTAAAAACTCCTTAGAGATAACGAAGAATCGCCTGTAAAGCCCATTCGGATATTCTATTATCGTTTTTCGGCGGTGCAAAGTCAACAAAAAAAGCGGGCGTCGGGCGGTTTTGGGCGGCGGGGCGGTTTTCTCGGACGTTTATGGCGTGATACGGGCGGGAAAAGGTGCGTGGTTAGGCGGACAACTGATTTTGCGGTCTTGGCGGCAGGGCACGGGCTGGAAGCCCGTGCGACCACGGCCAGGATGGCCGTGCCACGAGAAGCTCGTGCGACGACGGGCAGGATGCCCGTGGCACTGGATGGCCGTGCCACGAGGGTGTTTCGCACGGCTAAAGACGGGCGGGAAAAGGGGTATGCAGAAGGATAACGCGGTCGGTTCGGGCGGCGGGCGGGTCATATTTGTGCAGCCGCAGAGGCGCTGGGGCGGGGGTTATGCGTGTGAAGGGCTGTGCTTGACTGCGGCCTGAAGGGCCGATATGCTGGCCTTCGGTGGATTGTGGGGGTGGCGAGGCGGGAGAAGGCTTCTGCGAAATTGCAGGTTAGGCCTATATTGTTGAAGAAAATCTCTTTTATGATTTTCTTCAATAATTATGTAAGCGATTACGGTACAATATGTTGCCCTCGAAAAGAAAAAATCAACAATGGTTCGACAGGTTCACCATCCTGAGCAAACTCGAAGGAACGATTTTTTCTGGGTAGGGTGGGGCTTGCCCCACCGAATTGGTGGGCTGAAGCCCACGCTACGTCTGCAATTTTGCAGAACTCATAAGTGAGAGATTTACGGAGGAGAGAAGGTGGCTGATTGGACTTGCAGATGCAAGCTTGACTGGAGATACACAAGATGAGAACTCTCGATAGACGGTCATTTCTGAAGGGGGCGGGGGGGCTGATGACATCTGCGGCGGCGATGCCCTATATCATCCCATCATCGGCCGTTGGCAGGGGCGGGGCTGCTGCGCCGAGCGGACGTCTGACAATGGGGGCGGTGGGCATTGGCGGGCAGGGGATGCATAACCTGCGGAACTTTCTTACGTGCGAGGACTTGCGGCTGTTGGCGGTGTGCGACGTGGATGCGAATCATCGCAACGCGGCGAAAGAGACGGTTGACTCGGCGTACGGGAACAAAGACTGCGCTGCGTACAACGATTTTCGTGAGGTGCTGATTCGCGGTGATATTGATACGGTTCTTATTGCAACGCCCGACCACTGGCACGCGATAATCTCCATCGAGGCCGCGAAGGCGGGCAAGGATATCTACTGCGAGAAGCCTATTTCACTGACTGTCGCGGAGGGCAGGGCGGTGGCCGATACGATGAAGCGGCTGGGGACGGTATATCAGTCGGGGACGCAGCGGCGGAGCAACGGGTGTTTTCGGTTTGGGGTGGATATCGCTCGCGGCGGGATGCTCGGTCGGCTTGATACGCTGCATTGCTATTACCACAACGGGCCGACTTGTCCGCCGCAGGAGCCGCAGGATGTTCCGGCGGGCTTCGACTATGATACGTGGCTGGGGCCGGCGCCGCTTGAGCCTTATACGCAGAGGCGATGTCACGGGAGTTTTCGGTGGATTTATGACTACTCGGGCGGGCAGTTGACGGACCTGGGGGCGCACTTCAACGACCTTGCGCAGTGGGCGAACGACAGCGAGGACACAGGGCCGGTGGAGTACGAGGGATGGGCCGAGCACCCGAAGGACGGGCTGTTCGATACGCCGGTGCGGTTTGAGGTGGTTGCGAGGTATGCGAACGGCGTGAAGATGATAATGCACGATGAGACCGAGCCGGGCAGGGGGCCGAGGGGAAACAAGTTTGTCGGGGCCGAGGGCTGGGTAAGCGTCGATGATACGGGCAAGATCACCGCTTCGAGCGAGGCTATTATGCGGGAGGTCAAGGTTGTGCAGAGAGGGTATGAATATATGACGGGTCATCACCGCAATTTTCTCGATTGCGTCAAGACCCGGAGCCAGCCGATATCCGGCGCGGAGGCCTCACATCGGTCGGTTACGACGTGCCATGCTGCGAATATCTGTCTGCGGGTGGGGCGCAAGCTGAGGTGGGACCCTCAGAACGAGCGATTTGTCGGCGACGATGCGGCCAACAGGATGCTTGCGCGGGCGATGAGGTCGCCGTGGTCTCTGTAGGGCGGCGGGGGCGGCTCGGCGCGAGCATATTGAGGGCGATGCCCGGCGCACTTATGCCGAAGCCTCCGACCTTGCCGTTGGACCATTCCTGGGCGGCGATCCATTCGACGGTGTCGTAGCCGTCCTGATGCTCGCCCCAGCCGTCGTGAAGGAAAACGGGGTAGTCTTCGCCTTCTGAGTCGAATCTGCCCCGCATATCCTGTACGGCGCAGGCGTACCCGTGCTGGACGGCCAGTGCGGCGGTGGCGTACATTGAGGGTTTGCTGTAGGGCGTTCTGATCATGATGGTTGGCCAGGGTCCGTCGCCGTCTGGCAGGCCGATATCGGTTGCGAGCTTCGTGCCGTCCCGCATCGGCACCATTTCTGTTTTGACGGATATGGCGGGGGCTGCGGCGGATACGAAGAGGATCAGTACAGCGGTGAATACCCTAAACGCGAAGCGCTTTGACATTGTCTTGCTCCAAAAGACAATTCGTGTATTGAATTTGACTTATTGAACATTATCACTTTTAAAATAAAAATTACTTCTTTTATTACAGACAGAACCGTATCCGAATGGATTCACGCCGGATGCAAGATTGAGGATGAAAGGCTCAAGGTAGAAGGCAGGTCTAAGCTGCCTTGATTAAGTTCTTAACAGGAATCCCACCGATTGGTTATCTCCCAGATTAAATCTCCTTCATCCAGTGTTCTGCAAGGATGCTAAAGTCGAGGATGTTGACCGTCCCGTCCCCGGCAGGTACTGGTTCGATATCGATGGTTCGGTCAGCGGGTTCGTGCATCCACGCCGCCGCCAGGATTGCCAGGTCCGCAAAATCCACGGTACAATTGGTATCCAGATCGCCCCGATAGGCGTAGCTGAACTCGTACGCCCCCATGTCCACAATGCCCGTGCCGTCGCAGCGTCCGTCGAGCTTCCTCGGATAGCCGTCCAGGTCCGTCTCCCCCTGATAGGTCGCATTGTTGTCCCCGACCCCGATACAGGGCGAATCCGCCGCCAAACGGAAATTCCCATTGTTGGCATCCACGAACTTCGGATCTGTCTTGAGGTTATTCCACCCTATCCAGACAGCATCCTGTGTCACATCGGAATTCAACACGATCGGGGAAAAGGTCGAATAGACAATCTCCCACGGAAAATCTCCCGACAGGATACAATTCGTTAGAATCGGAGTATTCCCCGGGCCGTTCGCGAAAGAGGCGATCGCGCCGCCGAGCCCTTCCTGGGCCACATTGGCCGAGAAGGTGCAGTTGGCGATCGTCGGCTGAGAATAAACTGACGTCAAACCGCCTCCATTTTTCGCTGAATTATGGTGGATCAGGCAGTTCTGAAGAACGGGAGACATTGGAAGAAGGTAAGATATTATCGCCATGAAAATTCCCCCACCCTGACCTGCAGCATAGTTGTTCGTAATGATGCAGTTTCGGATCACCGGCTGGGTCCCGTTGCAAAGAATCCCCGCGCCGCTGTCGTTGGGTAAACCGACGCCGGTTGCGTTGCCGCCTGTAATCGTAAAGCCGTCGAGGATGGAATTGGCGCCCTCCGCATTGGCAAAGGTTACCACATGGAGCCCGCCGCCGGCGTTAATTGTGGTCACTTCGGCCCCTCCGACGCCCCGTAGCGTGATGGCCTTTCCCTTGAAATCCACGCATTCCCGGAAGGTCCCGGGCCTAACCGCGATGGTGCAGCCGTTGGGTGCCGCATCGATCGCGGCCTGGATCCCAAGATACGAACCGCCCGTGGACAAGCTCACCCGATAATCCCCCGGCTTGGTTGTCAAATAGACTTCTTTGGATTGATCGGCCTCCAAATTACCAGCACCATTAAGACTTCGATATAGGATCGTATACGGGCCATCCGCCAATCCGGCCTGCATTTGATTGAAGGTGAACGGCCCGCTATAGGTCTGCCAACCGTTGTCATACCCATCGCCCATTACACGGTAACTTGTTACCTTTGCGGTCGAAGTTTCGTCACTGGTCGTCAGTGTGAATTGTGAATCGGGTGAGATGTACATCGTACCATCAGCCAGGATATAGCGATCGCCAATCTCCAAAGAGGTTTTGGGAGTCACCGCCTTCAGAAATACCTCAAATAAAGTCGCCGTGGCCCGGATCGCATAGACCAGTGTATAGTGTTTGGCAATGAAAGTCGCAGCACAATTATCTGTCACATGGCCACCGCACAAGGAACAAACAGTACCACAGGAATCCCCATAGCACCATATCGTCTTGCAGTTGTCGCACATCCAGAAATCATCAAACATATTCCCTGGATTGCGATAATAGATCAACCCCAATGGCCAGTAACCGGGGTCGATCCAGCCCAGCGGATCAAACATATCCCCCCTGGCGAAATCCGTAGCGGTGTCGCCCTCCGAGCCAAAGAAGTCCGCACGCTGATTGGTCGTGTACATGAGGTAGCCAATCGCCCCCAGCCCCTGATCGAAGGGGGCAGGACACTGAATCAAGCCTTGACTCATTTGGCATGGGTCCAAATGGTCAAGAACCTGCTCGTAACCACTATCCAAATGACTTTCATAAGCATCCCACAAGGGATGCGCATCCTCGTGGACATGTGCCGGCACACTCATGTCTTGGATCAGATGGGCAATATGTCCCAAGAGACTGTAAGCGTACACCTTGTTGCCAAAAGAATAAAAATACAAGGCCTGATGCCATAGACCCATGTAAGGCCAGTCCGGATCATAATCCTCGATGCCGATACCCGATATCTTTTGCCATGCATTGGGATGATCCAATTCATAATACAGCATGGTCACAGGATCAAGCCAACCCTCGTCTGCATCCCAGAAATGCGGTACCGTCTTCTCGGGACCGCTGTAACCAAAGACCAGATCGACCTCATCTTCCTCCCAGGCGCCATAGCCAATCGTAAGACCGTTTTGATTTGGCTCGGAATCGGGATAATATTTGTTGAACTCTTCCATCGCTTTCCATGTCACAAACTGGTGAGGGCCTCCACCATATCCGCTGGCCGTTTCCATCGGAACCATCACCACGATTACACTCAGCGATAGTGCAATTGAAATTGCTTTGAATCTTGTACGCATGATTTTTCTTTCTTATTTCACATTTCCCATTTGACTTCACAAACGGCATTTCTGCACGCTTCAACACTTTTCCTGATGCACTCCAATGAAATTCAAGACCTATAGTACCAAAAGCACGCTGGAATTTCAATGAATTTCTTAAGAACTCAGCAGTCTATGTGGGATTAAACACAAGAAAAGCCGCGTATTTGCGTTAAGAATCCGCTTTTCCCCACTGTATTGGCACACCGCCACCGTTGACCTCCGTTCCAGAACCAGATTTTCAGCAGTTTGACATATCATCCCGGCCTCGCAGGTATTGGCAAAGAACGCAGTTGCCTGATACGGTCAAGGATCTGACGAAAAAGTGTCCTCGGAACAGCTACTTCTGCCATTTGGAAGATGATGTATCTGGAATGCCAGACTACCTTGGCTCCGATCTTGATCAGCTTCTCACGCAGTGTTCTCAGCGACCATTTCTTCACTGATTTGGGCAATGCCAGACGTCGCAAGAAATTGCGGAGGTTGTGGGCCAAGTGATCTATTGGGTTCGCTGGTGTGGTGATGTTGCGGAGCGGCTCCGGCAATGTCACAGAGCGGCCAGCAGGGCGGGGAGGTCGGCGATTTTGGTAATGGTGTGGTGAGGTTTGGCGTTGGGATCGGTGGAGGTTTGGGTATGGATTCGAGAGGGGCGGAGGAGGCAGATGGTGGCCATGCCTAACTTGTTGGGTGCGATAAAGTCCTTCAACTCGTTGTCTGCGACGTAGGCCATAGACTGCGGCGGGGCGTTGAGGGTCTGCATTATTCTTTCGAAGCCGGCGGGGGAGGGCTTCCAGGAGTCTCTGCCGAGCTCTTCGGTGTAGAGTATCGTCTTGAAATAATTCTCGATTCCCAGCGCCTGGACCTTCAATCGCTGCGCTGGCAGGAAGCCATCGGTGAGCAGGGCGAGGGTGTATTTGCGGCCAAGCTGGGTGAGGACGTTACGGCTGTCGGACGGCAGCGTGATATTCGGGACGTGGATGCGATAAAGCTGGACAAGCTCGGCGATAAGCCGGTCGTCGCAGGTTAGGCCGAGGTCGTCGAGGGCGGCGTTGAAGGTCTTGGTGCGATTGCCGGCGGAGAACTGCTTCCAGAGGACCTCGAAGATGCGCTCGGCTGCCGGCGCGCCGGGCAGGCGGGCGAGGCGCTCGGAGACGCAGGCGAGGCCGCTGCGGCAGTAGTCGATTTCATCGTAGAGGGTGTCGTCGAGGTCAAAGATAACGGTTGTAATCATTTCTGTGCGGTTCCCAAGAAAGCAGTCGGCTCTCGTAGTTTGCGGAACTTCTGATTCGCATCTGGCGGCCAGGCGCAATATTCTATACAGCAGGCGCCTGCTGCGGTATAATTTTACCTGTTATCGGCTCGGATGTCGATGTTTTTGCCGGTGAGTAGTGGAATGGGTGTGGGCGGCGCTGGCAGTGGAAGTGGGGCTGAGATTTGAAGAGGGGTGAATCATAGTGGTCTGGTACAAAGGAGCAGAGCAATGCGATATCTGCAGATAATGCGGCCATCGAACTGGATGAAGAACGTGTTTGTTTTTGCGGCTCTTATTTTCGGCCAGAGGCTGTCCGGGCCGGTGGGCGAGGTGTTTTTTGCGATAGCGGCTGCGGTGGCGTGCTTTTTCTGCTTTAGTGCGGCATCGTCGGCGGCGTATATCTTTAACGACATAACGGACCGGAGGACGGATCGGCTGCACCCGGAGAAGCGGCTGCGGCCGATTGCGGCGGGTACGGTTGACGTCGGCTCTGCGATGGTGCTATCGATTGTGTGTGCGGCTGGGGCGATTCTCGGAAGTTTTGTCCTCGACCCGGGCCTTGGAAGAATCATTGTTGCATATATTGTGCTGATGGTCCTTTACTCGCTTTTTCTGAAGAGGGTGATGATTTTAGACTGTGTTGTCATATCGATCGGATTTTGTCTGCGA
Organism: uncultured Pirellulales bacterium; assembly: GCA_964354365.1. Lineage (GTDB taxonomy): Bacteria > Planctomycetota > Phycisphaerae > Sedimentisphaerales > Anaerobacaceae > CAYGZM01. The sequence goes on along the minus strand of CAYGZM010000009.1, from coordinate 26,992 downwards.
GCGGTTGCGGGGGCTGTTGCCGTCAACGTGAGTATCTCGCCGTGGCTGATAATCTGCACGTTTGCATTGTGTTTGTTTTTGGCTTTTGGCAAGCGGCGCAGCGAGATAGCGCAGCTTGGCGAGAACAGCGAGCTGTTCCGGGCGACGCTGGGCGGCTACACGCCGGAGCTGCTGGCGCACATGCTGGATGTAACGAGCGGGCTGGCGATTGTGTGCTTTTTGCTCTATGCGACGGATGAGAGGACGGTCGGCATTTTCAGCGACAAGCTGATTTATACGACACCGGTGGTTTTGTACTGCGTGTTCCGGTTCAGTGCGCTGATGCAAACGGGGAGGTTCTCCGGGCCGGTGCAGCTTATTCTGCGCGACTTGCCGTTTCAAATTGGGCTGGTGCTGTGGGTGGTGTTGTGTATCGCGATTATTTACGCCCATAAGTTAGGTATTGGGTGGGCGGGCATCCTAAATTATTACTAAAACTGACGGACAGTCAGTTTTAGAATGCAAAAATCAAAGTGAAAAATGCAAAATTGTGGAATCCCGACGTTGTCGGGATGACTATCTTAATTATGGTTTTGTGTTTCATAACTATTCATCATATAACGGTTTATGTTGATTCTTGGCAATGAATCGGTCGGTTTGAGTTATTAGCGGCGTTTTCGGTGTTGGATTATGGCTGAGCAGAGGTTGCAGAAGGTTCTGGCGGCGGCGGGGGTGGATTCCCGCAGGAAATGCGAGGAGCTGATACTCGAGGGGGCGGTTCGGGTGAACCGGAAGGTAGTGGATACGCTGCCGGTGTTTGTCGATCCGGAGAAGGACGTTATCACCGTGGACGGCAGGCGGATTGCGGCTGTTCGGAAGGTGTATTTTCTTTTGAACAAGCCGAAGGGCGTGATTTGCACGAATAGCGATCCGCAGGGTCGGAAAAAGGCGATAGACCTCATACCGGCGGCGGAACGTATTTTTTGCATCGGGCGGTTGGACGTAGATACAAGCGGGCTGATTGTTCTGACCAACGACAGCGAGTTAGCAAACCGGCTGACACATCCGAGATATGGGTTGCCCAAGACATACGTTGTTCGAGTGAAGGGGCAAATCGGCGGGGACACGGCTGAGAAGCTGAAGGCGGGAGTGTGGCTGGCGGAGGGCAGGACGGGCGGGGCGTCGGTGAAGATTCTGGAACGCGGGCACGAAGAATCGCTGATAGAAATTACGATTCGGCAGAGACTTAACCGGCAGGTTCGGCGGATGCTGGCAAAGGTGGGGCTTCGCGTTAAATCGCTCAAGAGGACACAGATCGGCAAGCTGACGGCGCGAGGATTAGGAGTCGGCAAGTTCAGAAAGCTCAGTGAGGCTGAAGTGAGATACCTGCAGAAGACTGCGAGCGGCTGAGCGGCGCGCAGCGTGGTCCGAGGTGACGTTAGCTATGAGTGCAGGAAAACAATTAAGAGAGGTAATGAGGAAGTATTACTGGGTGCTCTTGCTTGCTTTGGGTATTGCTTACTTCCTTTTAGATATACGGATACTCAAATATGCAGTCGTAGCCTTGTTCGGATTAGCAGCCCTGCTGATACATAGGTTCAGAGTGAATCCGTTCGCAGACAAGAAGGCTGCTTCTGCAATTTCCACGGGTAAGAATGAGGGGAGGGATGCGAAGAAGGCGCGACCTGGGCCGATACCCAGGCTGCGTTTATGGCTGTTCCGTGTTATTGCTGCCGTTGTTTTTCCTGTCCTGGCGTTTGTGTTGATTGAGCTTGGCCTTCGTGTGGCGGGTTATGGTTATCCTTCGCATGCGATTATCAAGCTCGAGGCAAAGGGCAAGTCATACTACTGTGACAACATGGGATTCAATTGGCGTTTTTTTCCGCGTAACATTTCGAGGGGATTCACGCCGTTCATTTTTCCTGCGGCCAAACCAGACGGCACTCACCGGATTTTTGTATTGGGCGCTTCTGCTGCGAGAGGCACGCCGGACGATGCGTTCAGCCTTGGGCGGATGTTATGGGTGATGCTGCGAGAGGCTTATCCGGGGGTGAATTTTGAGGTGGTAACGGTGGCGGCGGCGGCGATAAACTCGCACGTTGTTTTGGAGATGGCGAAGGATTGTGCGCGGTGCGAGCCGGATATGGTGATTGTCTATCTGGGCAACAACGAGGTTACGGGGCCGTACGGTGCGGGGACGGTCTTTGCGCCGCTTTCGGGGAATTTGTCATTGATTCGTGCGGGGATTGCCCTCAAAGGGACGAGGCTTGGCCAACTGTTGTCGGGTATAGTCGGAGTGCTTGGCAAGGAGGACAGGCCTGCGGTTTGGCGCGGAATGGGGATGTTTCTGGAGAAACAAGTTCGGGCGGAGGATGCGGGTGTGCAGACGGTCTATAGGCACTTTCGGAGCAATCTTGAAGATATTGTGCGTGCGGGGCGCGGAGGCGGCGCGAAGGTGATTCTCTGTACGGTTGGGAACAACCTGAAAGATAATCCGCCTTTTGGGTCGCTTCATCGTGCGGACTTGAGCCAGATGGAGAAGGGCAAGTGGGACGAGCTTTATGAAGAAGGGGTCGGGAATGAGTCGGCCGGGGAGTACGCCGAAGCGGTGAAACGTTATCTTGCTGCTGCCGCGATTGACGATAGTTATGCCGACCTGCATTTCCGGCTTGGCCGATGTTACTGGGCGCTGGGCGCATACGATAAGGCCCGGGAGAGCTATATTAAAGCACGGGAGCTGGATACGCTTAGGTTCCGTGCGGACAATCGAATCAACGAGATTATTCGCAGTGTGGCGGGCAGGAATAGCGATGACAGTCGCCGGATGCTTCCCCTGGAGACCGGGCCAAACAGCGTGGAGCGTACAGCGTGGAGCGTACAGCGTGAAGCGAATGGGAAAAAGCCGGACGCTAAACGCTGTCCGCTAAACGCTGTCTATCTGGCCGACATAGTGAAGGTATTCGAGCAGAACAGCCCGGAGGGGATTGCCGGGGAGGAGCTGTTTTACGAGCACGTGCATTTCAATTTCAAGGGCACATATCTTCTTGCGCAGGCGGTGTTTGGGCAGGTTGAGGAGGCGCTTGGGGAGCGGATACGAGCGATGCGGGCGGATGAACGGCAGTTTGTCAGCGAGGCGGAATGTGCCGAACGGCTGGCCTATACCGAATGGGATCGATACAGGATTGCCGATGAGATTCTCAATGGTTTCATCAAGAAGCCGCCGTTCACCAATCAGCTCTACTACAAGGAGCGGGTCGAGCAAATGACGCGAGATCTGGGGGCGCTCAAGGCTAATTTGACGAGAGAGTTGCTTGAGAAGTCGGCAGGGCAGTACCGCAAGGCGATTGAAGATAGGCCAGACGATTGGCTTTTGCACTACAAATACGGCAAATTGCTGGCGGAGGATTTGAAGGAGTATCAGGCGGCGGCGCAAGAGTATCGTCTTGTGCAGGATTTGTTGCCACATTCGTGGGTAGGATACAACGCGCTTGGCTCAGTGCTGTACGCCGAGGGTGATATTAACGGTGCAATCCAGGAGTTTGAGAAGGCGATACGAACGAAGCCTACTTGCAGTTATGCTCACTACGACTTGGGACGGTCATATCGAAGGAAGGGCAATACGGACAAAGCGATAGAACATTACTCTGAGGCGGTGCGATACGAGCCGGATTGTGTGCCGGCATATAACAACTGGGCGGAAATAATGGCGCAGGAGGGTAAGGTTGACGAGGCGATTGAGATTCTTCGCAGGGGGTTGGTGTATTGTCCGCAGAGCGTAGTTCTGCACGGTAATCTGGGGAGTCTTCTAAAGCTGCAGGGGCAGCGAGCTGAGGCGATCAAGGAGCTTGAGACGGCCCTGCAGTTGGATCCTAACTCGGCGGCCGTGCGCAAGGCGTTGGAGTCTCTGTTGAGATGAGGCGCTTGTGCGGGACGTGATGTTGGGCGTTTTCCGGGGCGGAAAATGGGTGAGAATCGCTTATTTTGCAGAATAATCCGCTTTATTGTTGCAGAATCCGGGCAGAACCGTAGAATTGATATTTTCCCGTATTAGAATTGAAAGTGGGCTGTGAGAAACAGGAGCTTAGTTAGATGTCAAGAGTATGTTACTATACAGGTAAGCGAACGAGGGTGGGCAGGAGTATCGCGCGGCGCGGCAAGGCCAAGTATCTCGGCGGGGTCGGTCGGAAGGTGACCGGGAGCAACAAGAGGAAGTTCAAGCCTAATGTGCAGAAGGTTCGAGCGGTGGTTGACGGGACGGTGTGCAGGATTAGGGTTTCGACCAAGGCGATACGCATGGGACTCGTCGAGAAGCCGGTGAAACGCAACTACAAGCCCGTATCCAATTGATTATTTGCCATTGATTATTGATGGTTGTTCCTTCTTGTGCGGGAATCAGATATTGCGGCGAGGCGGGTTATGCCTCGCTTTTTGTTCAGGGACAAATCAGTAGATGGAAAAGAAGATTGATGAGGCTCAAGTCGGAAAGGTTGCGAAGCTGTCTCGTCTGGAGCTGAGCGATGTTGAGGTGGAGGAGTTTACGGGTCAGCTCAGAGCAATCCTTGAGTACGTCGAGAAGATGAACGAGCTGGACACGGAGGGAGTTGAGCCGCTGGCGCATTGTCTGGCGATAAGCAACGTTCTGCGGGAGGACTGTGCTCGAGAGTCGCTGGGGACGGAGGTGGCGCTGGCGAATGCCCCGCAGCGAGACGGCGATTTCTTCAAGGTGCCCAAGATACTCGATGTGGGTTCAGGCGCGTAGGAAACGATGTAGAGCAAGTATGCAGGGAGGTATTCGGCAATGAGAACAAGTAGTCTGATATGTCTGACAGTGGGCGTGTTGCTTTTGATCGGCTGTGCGCAGACGGAGAAGAACGATATGGCATCTGATAAGGTCGTGCCGGGTGTTAAGGCATCGCCAGGTGTGCAGGGGGAGCAGGCTTTTACTAGGACGATAACGAAGGAATTGAGCTGCAAGTACCTGCTGTTTCTGCCTGAGGGGTACGGCACAGGGGAGCAGAAGTGGCCGTTGATGATGTTCCTTCACGGGGCAGGCGAGCGCGGAAGCGATTTGAACCTGGTGAAGAAGCACGGGCCGCCGAAGATAGTCGAGAATCGCAAGGATTTTCCGTTTATCGTAGTCTCGCCGCAATGTCCGGCTGATGACTGGTGGACTGAGAAGACGGAGGTGCTGATACATCTGTTGGATGAGATTGAGGGGCGGTATAAGGTGGATACGGAGCGGGTGTATCTGACGGGCCTTAGTATGGGCGGATACGGGACGTGGGCTTTGGCGTGCCAGTATCCGGAGCGTTTTGCGGCGGTAGTGCCGATATGCGGGGGCGGGAAGCGTTTTATGGCTTGGCGGCTGGAGGACGTGCCGGTGTGGGCTTTTCACGGGGGTAAGGACAACGTCGTGCCGGTGAAGGAATCGGAAGATATGGTTGAGGCAGTCAAGGGCCGCGGGGGCGATGCCAAACTGACGGTGTATCCGGAGGCAGGGCATGATTCGTGGACGGCGACTTACGATAATCCGGAGCTTTACGATTGGCTGCTCAAACATCGCAAGGGCGGCAAGTGAGGGATGGCGGTTGATTTTTGGGTAGTGGAAGACCTTTCAGTCAGCAAGAAGGTATGATCTTTGAGCTCGCCTTCGGCGAGGTTGTTGTCAATAGATTCCTCCGCTTCGGCACGACAAGTCGTGCCTTCGGTCGGAATGACATGTGTTGAGAGTGATAGGGTTGTGGCTTGGGTCGGAATGAGATGAGCCAAGATCGTATGCTATGTTTTTAGACGAAGGACTAAGTGCAGGGGAATTGCGTGAGAGGATTGGCCGCGGAGAGATAACGAGCGTAGAGGCGACGGAGGCGGTATTTGAGCGGATAGAGAAGCGAGATTCGATTATCGGGGCATATATAAGCACGGATCGCGAGGCGGCGATGCGGAAGGCGGCGGATGTTGACCGGAGGATTGCCGCGGGCGAGCAGTTGGGGCTGCTGGCGGGTGTGCCGGTTGCGGTGAAGGACAATATGTGCACGATGTGGGGGGCTACGACGTGCGCATCGCGGATTCTGGAGAATTTTCATTCGCCGTATAATGCAACGGTGATCGAGAAGCTGCTGGCGGCGGATGCGGTGATCGTGGGCAAGACGAATATGGATGAATTTGCGATGGGTTCGAGCACGGAGAATTCGGGCCTGAAGCGGACGGTCAATCCGTGGAATACGAGCAGGGTGCCGGGGGGGAGCAGCGGCGGGTCGGCGGCGGCTGTGGCGGGGCGGCTGTGCTATGTGGCGCTGGGGTCGGACACGGGGGGGTCTATCAGACAGCCGGCGAGCTTCTGCGGGGTGGTGGGGTTGAAGCCGACCTACGGGAGGGTGTCGCGGTACGGGCTTGTGGCCTACGGTTCGAGCCTGGACCAGATTGGGCCGATAACGCGGACGGTGAGCGATGCGGCGCTGATGCTGAACGTCATAGCGGGGCACGATCCGGCGGACAGCACCAGTGTTGATGAGGCTGTTGCTCCTGTGTGCGATTATCTGGAGAAGCTGGATGAGCGAATCGAGAATCTGAGGATAGGGATTGTGCCGCAGCTCAATTGCGGGGCGGATGAGTCGGTGCAGGAGGCGATAGGCGCGGCGATAGATGTGTATAAGAGGGCCGGCGCGAAGGTTGTGGATGTGGATATGCCTCATTCGGAGTATGCGATTGCGGCATACTACGTTATTGCCACGGCGGAGGCATCGAGCAACCTGGCCCGTTACGATGGGGTGCATTACGGTCATCGCAGCAACAGGGCGGAGGATTATGTCGAGGTCTATACCAAATCGCGGGCGGAGGCGTTCGGAAAAGAGGTCAAGCGGCGAATAATGCTGGGGACATACGCGCTATCGAGCGGCTATTACGATGCGTATTATCTCAAGGCGCTCAAGGTCAGGAGTTTGATACGGCGTGATTTTACCGATGCGTTCGAGAATTGCGATTGCATTATGATGCCGGCGGCGCCGACGACGGCTTTTAGGATAGGAGAGAAGGTCGATGACCCGCTTACGATGTATCTCTCGGACGTCTATACGATAGCGGCGAACTTAGCGGGGATTCCGGGCATCAGTATTCCCTGCGGGTTTGACGATGGTAATCTTCCAATTGGGTTACAGATATTGGGGCCGACGTTCACGGAAGATAGACTGCTGCGCACTGCACGGATGTTCGAGAGCGAAACCGATTGGCACACGAGAAAACCACCAATTGTGGATAGGGTGGATTAACCACGAATTCTCACGGATTGGCACGAAGGTTAGAAGAAGAGATTAACCACGAATTGACACGAATGGGCACGAATGAGAGAGATATAATTTACAAAGACCTGTCTTACAGAGTCGTTGGGCTCGCTTTCCGGCAATTATGCACATTATCATAGTTGATTTGTGTTGATTTGTGTGAATTCGTGGTTGCAGAAGAACAGACATAGATGAGTGATTTACGGCACAAGGTGATAGTGGGGCTGGAGATTCACGTGCAGTTGTGCACGCGGAGCAAGATGTTCTGCGGGTGCGCGGTGGAGTTTGGGGCGCAGGCCAATAGCAGGGTGTGCCCGGTTTGTCTTGGGATGCCGGGGGTGCTGCCGGTGATGAATAAGCAGGCGTTTGAATACGCGGTGCTTGTCGGGCTGGCGCTGAATTGCGAGATTCCTTCCTTTACGAAGTGGGACCGCAAGAGCTATTACTATCCGGATTTGCCGAAGAATTACCAGATAAGCCAGTATGATCTGCCGCTGGCGAAGAATGGTTTCATTGATATTCCGCTGCCGGGGGGCAAGCCGGATTCCGTTCAGACCAAGAGGATCGGAATAATCAGGGCGCATTTGGAGGAGGATGCGGGCAAGAACGTGCACACGGCGGGGAACTTTTCGCAGGTGGATTTGAACAGGACGGGGACGCCGCTGTTGGAGATAGTCACGCAGCCGGATATGAACGGCGGGGCGGAGGTGAGGACGCTGGCGGTGGAGCTTCAGCGGATTGTCAGATACTTGGGCGTATCCGAAGGCGATATGCAGAAGGGGCATATTCGCTTCGAGCCGAACATCAATCTCGTTATCACCAGGAACGGCAAGGAGTTCAAAACGCCGATAGTCGAAGTCAAGAACCTCAACAGCTTTCGGGCTTTGGAGAGGAGCATCGACTACGAAGAGCAAAGGCAGCTTGAGGAGTTTCTTGAGACGGGCGTGGTGATGGAGATGGGCAACAAGAGCACGCGCGGGTGGGATGATGAGCGTGAGGCGACGGTGCTGCAGAGGGAAAAGGAGGAGGCGCACGATTACCGGTATTTTCCGGAGCCGGATCTTGTGCCGGTGGAATTGACTGGTGCGTGGCTGGAGGAGATACGGGGGCGTCTGTGCGAGCTTCCGCTGGCCAGGCAGATGCGGTATGTCAGGGCATACGGATTGAGTGACTATGATGCAGGAGTGCTGACCGGCGAGCGAGCGACGGCGGATTTCCTTGAGGCTGCGGTTGTAGCGGGCGGCGATGCCAAGAGAGTCTGTAATCTGCTGACACAGGTTGGTTTGAAATTGGCGAATGAAAGAAATTGCGGCGTGCGGGACTTGGGTTTTACGCCGCAAATGGTTGCGGAGCTGGCGAATATGATTGCTGGCGGTACTGTAAGTGCAACGGCGGGGAATACGGTATTGGAGGAAATGGTCAGAAGGGTTCAAGTGTCTGATATGGTATCGGTTGGAGAGCGTGTAAAAGCAGAGATTATCGCAAAGGAGCTCAATCTGATTCAGAAGAGCGATGCGGGCGAGCTTGAGAAGATCGTTGAGCAGGTGTTGGCCGAGAATGCTCAAGCGGTGGCGGACGTTGTCGGCGGCGGTAAGAAAAGCAACAAGGCCAGAGGGTTTCTTTTGGGCCAGGTCATGCAGAAGACCAAAGGCCAGGCCAATCCGAAGGTCGTTTCCGACATCCTCGCGAATAAAATCGGATAACTCTGGCTTGTCGCGCATGGCGCGTTGTGCGTGATGCGTCGAATACAGAAAAATCACAAAAGACTCTTTACGACGGAAGCCAGCAGCTCTATGATAAAAGAAAATACACAAATTCAAGATGTCTTATGTGGAAGCCATACGTACATAGTTGTTCGTGTGAGATAGGGAATGAGGCTTCGGTTATACATCGACCGTGACACTGATCTTCCTCACATATATAACCATAATGTGCAGGAATATGAGGTGGAACAAGTTCTCCGCCATCCAGGTGAGGACCGCCCTGGCGAAGAAGGTTGTCGTATTGCAGTTGGTCAGACTGATGCAGGCCGTTACCTCAGAGTCATATACGTTCCTGATCCGGAACCAAACAGCAACTTTGTAATTACCGCCTATGAATTAAAAGGAAAGGTGTTATTCGCTTACCAACGCAGGCAGCGTAAACGAGGCAGAAGATGAAAAAGACGAATTTTCCTCCAGGCTGGGATGAAGATCGGGTTCAGAGGGTCCTGGCTCATTATGAGAAGCAGAGCGAGGAAGAAGCCGTTGCTGAAGATGAGGCTTCTTACGAAAGCTCAAAACAGACGGTTATGGAAATCCCCAATGATCTTGTCCCGGCTGTTCGAGAGCTTCTGGCAAAGCGCGGGGCATAGGAAAACGCACAACTGATTGCTCCGGGAGATATGGACGAGCCTCGCCGCTGAGACGGAGGCGATGGATGGTCAGGTGCTCGTAGGGTCTGCTTCTCAGAAGGCTATGCTTGCCCGGAGATATGTACTCCATTTGAGATTATGGAGCTATATGAGTATGAAGAATGAAATTATGCTTGAGGTGTGGCGCAACAGGGATGAATTTGCCAGGCGATGTAACTACGACCTCGATCTGATGGTCAAGACGCTTCGGCGGATGGAACGTGACCCTCGCAATCCGTTGGTGGCCCAAAAGGGCAAGAGACCAGCCAACCGGATGCGCCGGGCACCACATTACAAGGAACGCTGATTTCCGGCGTTTGCTTGAAGGAAGAAATGTGATGGGGGGGGGTGAGGAATTTGTTGACTCTCTGGCAAAAGGGAAACCGGACGTTATCCAGATACTTCGGGAAAAATTGGACAGATAATCAGGAGGCGAAATGAAGGTCGAAAAGAGCGGTAATGTCACGAAGAGCGAGGTGAAGGTCAAGGGGGCGGAGGGGGTGGGGGTAAGGTGGCTTATTTCCAAAGAGGATGGGGCGGAGAACTTTGCGATGCGGATGTTTGAATTGGCTGGCGGAGGCCATACGCCGCTGCATACTCATCCTCACGAGCATGAGGTGTTTATTGTTGAGGGTGAGGGCGTGTTCGTCTGCGAAGGAGAGGAGTACGCATTCGGAGCCGAGGATGTGATATTTGTGCCGGGCGGCAAGGAGCACTGCTTCAAGAATACGGGGGGTTCGATTCTCAGATTCCTGTGCATTATTCCCGCGGATGCGAGTTAGGCTGAAAGGCCGCGGCCGGACGTTCTCAGACGGGTGAATCTCTGGGTTGGGACGCAGAGATGCCGGAGGGACTTACATTTGGCGGGGATGTGGGGGAATTTGCCTCGGTTACGCGGTGGGGGGGGCAGGATTTTCCTTAGTGAAATCGAGCATTATGCTGCTTGCAGGTCTTTGTCCGGCGGGAGATAAGGGCTTCAAACAAGTGACGCCGCTTCAGAGGTAATAATAGACTTGATTGGCAGTGGGGTTGATCAGTCTGGGGGTCAGGAAGGTGATTGAACAGTGGTCTCGCCGAGGTTTGTTCTGGGGTGGACATAGCAAAATAGGCCTTAAGGATATGGGTATTGGGGGGGCACTGTCTTTATCCCTGGCTCTAAATTGGCTGTAGCGGCCTCCTGATGGGGACGTTTCTTTTGTTGCATGCGGCAGCCATCTGCCCTTGGGCGTGTACGAGTTGTTTCTTATCCTTCAAGGGCAGTTCACAGTCAGGCGTCATATCGTATTCGGGGGGATGGTCTTGCCTGGTCATCCCATCCCAGCAATGGTCGAGGATAGCATTGACATTTCGCCGAGATTGAGTTATTTTACCGGAAGCAAACTATGGATATTGGATTTCTGAGGTGATTATTGGGCAACTACCGATGAGCACAAGGGGGAGGGCAGAACGTGCCTGAATTGAAAGGAAAAGAACCTATGAAAGACAAGAAACTCTCACGAAGAAAGTTTATCCAGAAGACTTCTCTGGTGGCTGCCGGGACAGTGGCCGGCGTTTTGGCGAGCAGGCAGAGCGCATTTGGCAAGGCCGACCAGGGCGCTGCGAGAAAGACGCTGTGCTACAATGAGAATATGGAGTACCGGCGGTTGGGCAAGACTGGGCTTTGGATATCTGCTGTGTGCCTGGGCGGGCACTGGAAGCGCGTCAACGTGATGAATCAGGATTTTGATAAGAACCGCCACGAAGTTGTCAGCCGGTGTATGGACGTTGGGATCAACTACATCGATGCGTGCTGGGATAATGAGGTCAATGCCTACAGCAAGGCTCTGACAGGGCGACGCGACAAGATTTACCTTGCCTTGTCCCACGGCGCCAAGGAGCCCCGCAACGAGGAGTTTCGCACGGCCAAGAAGCTGTTGGAGAGTCTCGACGAGCTGCTGAGGGACTCTGGCCAGGAATACACCGATTTGTGGCGTATTACCTGCCATGAACCCGGCGGGACGCACTCGTTCGATACATCGTGCGAGATAGTGGAGGCGCTGGAGAATGCCAAGAAGCAGGGCAAGGCTCGGTTCATCGGTTTTTCGTCGCACGACCGGCGGTGGATCAAGTTCATGATCGAATACTTCCCTCAGATCGATGTTGTGCTGTTTCCTTATACCGCCAAGAGTAAAGAGATGCCGCAAGACAGTGTCTTTGATGCGCTGAAGAAGTGCGATGTGGGCGCGTTCGGCATCAAGCCTTTTGCGAGCAATTCGCTTTTCAAAGGCAGCAGCGCGCCGGATGATCCTGATGCTGAGGAGGACGACCGGCGGGCGAGGCTGGCGATTCGCTACATTCTGTGCAATCCGCATATTATACCTATTCCAGGGCTTATCAGCATTCACCAGGTCGATAACGTCGCCAAGGCGGTGAAAGAGCGTCGCGAGCTTGACGTTGCCGAGGCCGAAGAGCTAAGGCAGCTAATGGACCGGACGTGGGCGAGGCTGCCGGCGGACTACCAGTGGCTGAAGAACTGGGAATATGTGTAACGGGCGGCGAAGGGCGGGGGACTATTACCGCATTTCGCAAGTAAGACGACTATGCGAGTGAGTTGCTATTGTAGAAAAATAGATTTCTCCGCTGCGCGATGCTTCGCATCGCTCCGGTCGAAATGACAGGGGCTGCGCGATGCTTCGCACCGCTCCGGTCGAAATGACGCCGTAGTAACGGGACTTACGAAATGCGGTACTATTCTGCGTCCGGACGAGTGACGATGGTATCAGCACAGGCTGATTCGAAGGAGACATGCGTGAAGCACATAAGAATCTGTTTGATGACGTTAGTTGTTACGGCGGCGGCCATTGGCGTGGCGGCCTGCAGGAGAGGGGCGGAACAAGCGGTTGAGCAGGAGCGTTTGTTGCTGCTCGAAAACACGGGCGATAGCAAAGTATCCGGCGGGTCGAGCGGGCCTGTCGCTGATAACAGCCGTTGTTATGTGTGCCACATCAACTTCGACGGCGAGGCGCTGACTGTTATGCACGCCAAGGGGGATGTGGGGTGTGACGACTGCCACGGGGCCTCAAATGCGCACTGTTCGGACGAGGACAATATAACGCCTCCGGACAAGATGTTTGCGAAGGCGGCGATCAACTCGTTCTGCAAAAGCTGCCATCCGAACGCGAAGCTCGGCGGGGGAAAGGACTATTGCGTCGAGTGCCACGGCAAGCACCGGATGGAGCATCGGACGCGGAAGTGGGACAAGGAGACCGGCGCGCTGATTGAGGACGACAAGGTGCGCATGACGAGCGGCGAGATGTAGGATGGTAGGTGGGGCCTGCCCCCCACCGGACTGGTGGGCTGAAGCCCACCCTACGAGCTGAAGGCCACCCTACGGGCTGTGGGCGTCATCGTGAGGCACCTTGGCGCTGGAGCGGGTTCTATCCTTCGAGGGGTATGGGATTGCCACCCATTCGACTGCGCTCAGGGCAGGCTTCCTCGCAATGACGACGTCCGTAAAATCAAATTTGAGAGAGCACTATGTGTTTTGGTCTTTCTTTGACTTGCCTTGTTGGATTTTGCTTTCGGTGCCTTCAATTAAGCGAGTTATATTCTGACGATGTCGGATAGCGACCATCAGAGGTATTGCAGTGGCCACGATGAGCAGGGGCCATAAGTCGGCAAGATGCCAGCCTGGTCTTAGAGCTATTGCCGAGGCCAATGTGATGGGAAAGGCAACCGAGGCGACGATGGAGGCGAGGGAGACGTACCGCCAGATGAGGACGACGACAATCCAGGTTGCGATTGCAAAGGGCGCGCAGGTTGTGTAGTAGGGCCAGATACCGAGGGCGACGCCGAAGCTGGTTGCGACGCCTTTTCCACCTTTGAACCTTAGATAGAGCGGAAAGATGTGGCCGATGACGGCGGCGCAGCCGACCGCAAGCCACAGACAGAGCATAATAATTCTCTGGGCGTACGACTCAGTTGATTCAGGGCGGGCAAGAAACGTTACTGCCAGCGTGGGAACCAGTCCTTTGAGCACGTCGAGGAAGAAGCAGAAGTAGGCCCACTTCCTGCCGAGGGCGCGCGAGACATTGGTAGCGCCGATGTTGCCTGAGCCGATAGAGCGCAAATCCTTTCCGTGTGCCCTTGCGATGAGCAGGCCGAAAGGTATTGAGCCGAGCAGATACGCTGCTGCGGCGGCGAGTGCGAAAGTCGCGTAGATCATTTGCGGGTTTTCCTTTGGAGTATGGATTCGTAAAGAGATATCAGCCTGTCGGCGACGCGGGTAATAGAGATTTCTTCTTTGAGATTGTCCTCGATAATTGCCTGCGAGGCTTGTTCGATGTTGTTGGTGTCTGTGAAATGGCCTATAGCTTGTGCGAGTGCGGGGATGTCTTGGGGGGTATCGATTATTCTGCCGTGGCGATTGTCGGCGAAGAGGTCGGCAGCGCCGTTGAATTTTGTGGTAATGACGGGCCTGCCGGCGGCAAGCGCTTCGAGTATGTACCTGCTGGATGGGTCGTAAAAGGTGGGCAGGACTGCGACGTCGATTACGGAGAGGATGCTGTGGGCGTGTCCGAGCGGGCCGAGGAAAAGGACTCTGTCGCGGATGCCGAGGCTCTCTGCGATACGGCGGTATCTGTGCGGTCTGTCGTGGCCGGCCACTACGAGAAAGGGCTTGCGTTCGGTCGGCTGGGCCGCTGCGGCACTGATTGCTCTAATCAAGGGGGCCAATCCTTTTAGTCTGAAGTTGTTCGCGGCGAAGAGGAACAAAACCGGGTTGTCGGCTTCTTTGAGGCGTAGCTGAGTCAGTATCTGCGTGCGGAGCCTGTCGGCTTCTTTCGGGTCGATTCGCGCATCGGTTTTTACGCCGTTGGGGATGACCACTATGCGCTGAGGCTCGGCGCCGTAGTGGCGCTTTAGCTGGTCGGCGACGTATTTTGAGAGTGCGGCGATGACCGGGCCGGTCGGGCCGCTGCAGAGCTTTCGCTCGGCGTGCAGGAGCTTAGTGCGCCGGATGTTGGCAAAGGTAGTGAGCTTCTTGCAGCATTCGATTAGCCTATTCTGATAGCTGGCGGCGTTGCGCAGGATTGATTCGGCGTAAGTTCCGCCGCGAGGCTGATAAACGTCGGCAAAGTCGAAGGGCAGGACGCTGTGGATCAAATCGTAGTGATTCTGCGACAAGTGCTTTCTAATCGCGTTTTCAAAGACAGCATAGGAGGTGCGCTTGCCGGGGGTGTCGGCGCAGAGGATGTGGATATTCTTAGCTTTGGTGCGGCCCTTTGCGGCGAGCATGTCTGCGTGCAGGCCGCGAGCCGACAGCGCGGCGGCCAGCTCGAAGACCGAGCGTTCGGCTCCGCCGAGGGCGGTATCCGCACGTTCTATTACGATCGCGATTTTTGGGGTCATCGTGAGGATTATAACTCCAATGCGGTCAGCGTGCAAAGGGGACGCATCTGCCGTGCTTTCTATCGTGTTTTGCCATTCGATTTGTTTTGGCCAGGACTTTTCGAATGAAGGGTTTGTCCCGGCGAGTGAGCCTGTTGCGGGCGGTATAGGCGAGGTAGAAGCGGAGCCGGTCCGACCTGGAGAAGTGCGCTGCGGGGGCGGAGTAGTGGATTTGGGCGATATCCTTTATCAGGAAGCGCCGGCGCAGGACAGCGGGCTTGAAGGCCCTGGCGAGGTCTATAAGGTAGAGATTTCCGTCGGTGCGATAGAATATGTGCGAGAAATACAGATCTCGGTGGCAGTAGCCTGTGTTATGGAATTTCCTCACAAAGGCGGCTAATCGGGCGATGAAATCTCTTGCGGATTTCAGATTCTCGGTTGTTGGCGGGGCGTTGAAGCAGTCGGGCAATTTCCTTTCGAGGGCTTCTGCGTCGGGGATTTTTTCGGTGATTATGAAGCTTCTTTTTTCGAAGAGCGCGCCCCATTGCCGACCGTACGCAATGACTTTTGGGGTGCACACGCCCGCGGCAGGCAGCTCGCGTATAGGCCCGACCTCACAGGAGGCGCAACTGATTCGGCGGCGATGCGAGAGCCAGTTTTTGAGCTGGACCGGGACGGGCGGATTGTCGTAGCGTTTTAGAAATACTGTGGTTGGCGGCAGAGATTGCGCTGCGCCTATATCAAATTGCAGGCGGCTGCGGAAGGGGGCGAGATCGCTCTTGGTCAGATTTTTCGCTGAGTTGAAAGAGAATACGGCGTCGATGGAGGTCAGACCGAGGCCGGCGAGGGCGGCTTTGTAATCTGTGTCGATGAAGAAGGAGTCTGAGATTCTTTCAATTCTTGGTTGTGTGAATACGGTCGCTCGGGTCCGCCGGCCAGCCAGCAGCTCTTCGGCTGCCCTGCGAACCATATCCGGCGTAATTGACAGCATACATAGGTGTTCGGGCTTATTGCAGTTCGGCATTGTGCAGGGCGCACAGGGGACGTTGCCGACTATCTGGATTTCACTTTCGTAATCGGTGTCGGTCCAGGCGGGGTCGTTCGGGCCGAAGAGGGCGATGATATTGCGTTTGAAGGCTATGGCTATGTGTCGCGGGCCTGTGTCGTTGGTTATGACCAGGTCGGCAAGAGAGAAAAGCGTCTTCAATTCGCCGAGTTCCAGGGGGTGCTCGGCGAGGTTGAGAAGCTTACGGCTGCTGAGAGCACATATTTCGGCTGCAATTTTCTTTTCGGGCGGATTGGGCGCGACGGATATGACGATTACTGCGTTGTATTTTTCAACAAGCCAATCGGCGATCTTTGCGAAGTTCTCGCCTGGCCAGCACTTACTGGGGCCGAAAGCGCCTCCGGGAACCAAAACTACTATCGGGTTCTCACGTTTGACGAGCTCAGGGAGTCTGGCGTGCAGGTTTCGGCTGTCGTTTTGGTCGATTTGCAATTCGAGGTTTCTGTTTGTCGTATCGGCGCCGAGGCGTTCGGCGATTGCGAGGTAGTAGTCGAGCATCGAGAGGGGCTTGAATTTGCCGTTGGGCAGCCTGGGCGGATAGAGTCTGTCGGTGAGCAACGGGCCGCGCAGCTCACGGGCGTAGCCGATGCGGTTGGGTATTCGTGCGAGGAAGACAACGAGGGCGGCGGCGAAGGAATTCTTGAAGAGGATTGCATGTGTGAACTTATGAGCTTTTAACCGGGCGGCGAGCGCAAAGGGATTGGGCTGCGGCTGGAGCCAGGCGTCGTTGAAACTGCAGGGCGATAGGACGCGGTGGACGGCCGGGTCGGCCAGGAACGTGATTCGAGACGAGGCGAAGCGGTTGCGAATTGCCCGCAGGGCGGGCGTGCAGAGAATAGCATCGCCCATAGGCGAGGGGAGCCAGACCAGAGTATTATAGTCGGCATTGTGCATTTAGACGAATGGCGGGCTCAAGCCCGCCCTACCTGGGACCCTGCATCATAAAGAAAGTCAGCGACATAAGCTGGAAGACCGCAGCAAACCCGAGGGCAATCAAAACGGAGTTATCCTGCCTGTCGGGGCTCATTAAGAGCGATATTGTTATCAGCATACAGAGCACAACAGCGCCTTGCAGCACCCCGGCGATGTACCTGAACATCGAGAATTTCTCGAACATATTTGAGCGCTGCATGGACTTCAACTGGTCGAGGATGTTGGTCAGCAGGCGTTCGGTTGTTTCGGTGTGAATCTTCTCGTCAGGCGGCGGCGATTCGGTTTCGGGACGCCGTGGCGGCGATTCGTGAGGCGGAGGAGGCGGCTGGTAATTTTCAGAAAGCGGTTGGGGGGCTTTTGAGACGGGTTCAGCCTCTTGCGCGACTGGTTCAGTGTCTTTCACAACCGGCTCGGTGACTTGCACAGCCGGTTGCGGAGCTTGCTGAATGGGCAGGGGTTCATCGGGGGCCGGTTGCGGAGGTCGCTGAATCTGTTCCGGTTCTTGTGCGAGAGGCGCTGGTGGTTGTGCAGCGGGCTGGGTCTGTTGGGTTTTTGGCGGCTCGGCCAGCGGCGCCGAATCGTCGCCGCGGCGGTGGTATTTCTTTATGACGTTCACGGCCTCGGTGACATTTACGGCCCTATAGTGCGGTGTTGGGTCGCCGGGCCGGGATTGATGTTGGCGGGAGGGCGGGTCAATCAGGATTGTTTTGCAGCCGGCCCGTAACCCGGCCTCTACATCGTGGGCGCCGTTTCCGATCATCCAGGACTGGCTCAGGTCGATATTCAACTCGTCCGCGGCGGTAAGCAGCATACCGGGGTTGGGCTTTCTGCAGTCACTTTCCTTGCGGTATTTTGCAACGACTCCGTCCGGGTGATAGGGGCAGTAGTAGATTGCGTCGAGAAATGCGTTGTTTTCAGCGAGCAGCTGTTCGAGCCGGTCGTGGATATTGCGAAGGGTCTTCTCTGTGACGATTCCGCGGGCGACAGCCGACTGGTTGGTGACGACGACGAGCCTGTAGCCCATTGCTTTTAGCTCAATGAGCGCCCTGGGAACGCCGGGGAGCAGCTTTACCTGGTCGGGATTGTTTATGTAGCCCGGGTCCTCAATCAGGGTGTCGTCACGATCCACAAATATGGCTTTATTGGACATACCCGCTGAATCCGTCCGGTGTTTAACTGTCTGTAAAGCTTTGTTCGACGAGGTCACAGATTATGTGGTAGGCCAGTTGATGAATTTCCTGGCTGCGCGCGGTGGACTCGCTGTTGGCGCAGAGGCAGATATCGGCGAGCTGCTCGAGCGCGGTGTCGGCTCTGCCGGTGAAGGCGAGGATATGGGCGCCTTTTTCCTTTGCCAATTTAGCGGCGGCGATAACGTTGGCGGATGTTCCGCTGGTGGAGAAGGCCCAGAGGACGTCGCCTTTTCTGACGAGGGCCTCGACCTGGCGGGCAAAGACCCTTTCATAAGCGTAATCGTTGGCGATAGAGGTCAAAACGGACGTGTCGGTGGAGAGGGCGACGGCGGCGAGGGCCTTTCGTTCGCGCGTGAATCTTCCGACAAGCTCGCCGGCTATGTGCTGCGCATCCGCGGCCGAGCCTCCGTTGCCGCAGGTATAGACGGTGCCGTTGTTCTTTAGCGCATCGGTAATCATCTGCGAGGCGGCGGCGATTGTCTCGGCGGCGTTTCGCCGCAGCTGCGCCAGCAATCGCTCGTGAGTATCAAGGGTCTGGATGATTAGCTGTTTGGTATTGTTATTCATCGGGATTCCGACTGCAATGATTTGATTTTTTCGATAGTGGCGGTGGAGCTTTTCCCCTTGACCAGGGGCGCAAGTGCGACCCTGCCGCCGCAGGACTCTACGAACTCGCGCCCGACGACGCCTTTTTCAGCCCAGTCCTCGCCTTTGACCAGCACGTCGGGCCTTACTTTCATTATCAGGTCAATCGGGGTGGGATCGTCGAAGATAGTGATATAGTCAACGGTTTCCAAAGCTGCGAGGACGGCGGCGCGGTCGTGCTCGTTGTTGATGGGTCGATCCGGACCTTTGATAGTCCTTACCGAGTTGTCGCTGTTCAATCCGAGGACCACTATGTCACCCTGCTGCTTTGTGAACTTGAGATACTCGATGTGTCCTCTGTGCACGACGTCGAAACAGCCGTTGGTGAACACGACGGTTTGATTTTGTTTTCGGCGCCAGCCAAGCTCATCGAGCAGGGCATCGGCGGATCGAATCTTTCCGGTTCTACGGCGGTCTTCGCTGAATATGTCATTGACGATTTCATCTTTTGTGACGGTTGCGTTGCCGAATTTTTCGACTTCGAGTCCCGCAGCCCTGTTGGCCAGCTCGACAGCGGCCACATAGTCGTGCCCCTCGGCGAGCGTGACGGCCAGAGCGGCCAGGACCATGTCTCCTGCCCCGGTGACGTCATAGACGCTTCGCGGCCTGGTCGGTATGAGAGCGGCTATATCTTTGGTTTTCAGATATGCCCCTTCGCAGTCCAGGGTAACGACGACAGCTTCGAGGGCCAGCTCCCGGATGAGCTGCTCGGCGGCCCTTGCGGCGCTGTCGGGAGTGTCTATATTGAAACCGACGGCGATGGATGCCTCCTTTCGATTGGGGGTAATCAGTGTGGCGTGACGGTATTTTGAATAGTCGTCAATCGGCGAAGGGTCAACGAGGACCTTTTTTCCGGCCTGTCGAGCGAGGTCTATCATTTGGCTACAGACAGAGGGAGTGAGCAGGCCCTTATTGTAATCCTGGAGGCAGACTACATTGACCTGCGGAAGGTTTTGGCGGTAGGCATCGAGGATCCGGCGGCAAAGCTCGTCGGGGACCGGATCGCTGGATTCCCGGTCTATTCTCATAAGCTGCTGGCGGTGGCGATGCTGCGCCAGGCCTATAAGCCGCTGCTTGGTGGTGGTCGGACGGTTTGGCGCCCTGAGAAGAGCGGTGATGTCGGCGCCGATGCGCGTCAACTGCTCAGTGAGGATTTCACTGTCCTGGTCGCAGCCGATTACGCCGAGACAGAGCGGCACTGCGCCGAGGACGGCGATGTCCGCTGCGACACGGCCAGCGCCGCCGCAGTGGTAGTCGGTTTGCGTCACCTTGAGGACGGGCACGGGGGCCTCGGGGCTTATTCTGAGGGCGTCGCCATAGGTATAGACGTCGAGCATAAAGTCGCCGGCGACGAGTATTCTCGGCGAGCCAAGAGTAGTCACGATTTTGAGCAGGTTTTCGTGCATTTAGGATTCTTTACTTAAACTGACCGGTTTTCAAGAAACCGGGACGATAAGTCCCTATACGACAGCAGTATAGCACAGTGTGTCATTCCCGCGAAAGCGGGAATCCACTCACTCGCCACACTACTGGATACCTGCCTTCGCAGGTATGACAAGGCGAACCGGTCAGTTTGAGTTCTTTACTGTATCTTGCGTTTCAACTTGCGGGAGATTCTATCAGTTAATGTGCCTTCAATCAAGTTTCTTAATTTGTCCTCCCCGGCCTGGAATCGAATCTCCACGGCCAGATACGCAAAGGCGGGGCGTTTTTCGGCTGCGAGGATGGGGGCAAGCTTTGTCCAGTCCTTTTGGGTCGTCATCGCCAGATCGGCGTCGAGACGCTCAGCTCGTTTGGATATCTCGGCTATGCAGGCGTCGGTGTAATGATGGTGGTCGTCGAATATCTTCGAGCCGAGGATGTTGGCTCCGAGATTTATGACGGTATTGAGGAAGGCATCCGGATTGCCTATTCCGCAGAAGGCGAAAACCTTCTTGCCCTTTAGCTTTTCAATGCTTATTTCGTTGGCGTCGGAGTCTATAGCGCAGATGGGGGCGTGTATCGACCTGGCGATTGGGATGTCGGCTTTGATGTGCCGAATCTTATGTTCGATTTTGGCCAGCTCTGCGTCGGCGACCTGGTCGGACCTTGTGATGATGATCGCGTCGGCGCGTTTCAGTGCGGTGACGGGTTCCCGCAGCAGCCCGGCTGGGAGTACTTTGCCGTAGCCAAAGGGCATCGTTGCATCAATCGCGACGATGTCGAGGTCTCTGGCTAATCGGCGATGCTGGAATCCATCGTCCATAATCAGCACGTCTGCGCCGAAGCTGACGGCTTCGGCGGCGCCTGCGACGCGGTCGGGATTTACCACCACTCTGGCGTCCGGGCAGCTCTCGGCGAGGATTGCCGGCTCGTCGAGCAGCGGGCCTTGTCGGGTTTTGTAGCCGCGGGTGAGGATTGCGCATTGGCAACTGTGCGATAGCTGATTATACAGCCAGATGACGAGCGGGGTTTTGCCTGCGCCGCCGGCGGTGATGTTGCCGATGCTGATGACTGCTGCGTCTGCGCGGCTGGCCTTGAAAAGGCCCGTGTCGTAGAAGAGATTCCGCAGGCGGATGACGAGCGAGTAGGCGCAGGCGGGGATTCTCAGCAGCAAACGCAAAAGCACCGCGGATAAGCCGGTGTTTTGGCCCGAAACAAGTTTTCTGTAATCAGCCTGATTCAACCCTTAGATTCCTTGAAAACCGGGCGTGGTTCAATTCCGGGTGGCAGCCTCAAGCGCAGCTTGGGGATGGCAAAGCTCCAAGAGCGGTGCAACCATCCCCAAATCCTTCGGATTTGAGGCTGCCACACCGTATGGAGCCACAAATAATGTAACTCGGAATCTGACGTACTTGAGCCATGCCGAAATCCGAAGTATTCTTAACAGTTTCCGGGCGGGTTGTCATTATCTATTTGGATGGGGCCACTGGAGGACGTTTGTGAGGATAAGCAGGTCGAGAGGACCCGCACCACAGGTGTGCGGGCTAATCAAGGGGGGAGAGGAATCTTTTGAGGCGGGGCTGGTATTTGTCGGTTATGTCGAATGAGAGGATGATGGCCTTTGCTTTTCCGAGTATTACATCTCCTTGGACAAAGCCGAAATATTGCGAATCCTTGCTCATATCGCGGTTGTCGCCCATTACGAAGTAGCTATCGCCAGCCGATGCAATGTGAGGGGGATTTGAAGGTCGTAAGCGATTTTATCGACATAAATGAGGTCGCCATCGAGGATTGTGGGGTTCATCGAGCCGGTGGGGACCCAATTCCAGTCGGCCAAGCTCGATTTTACAGGAACAACGACGAAAAGGATGAAAAACGCGGTCTTCCACCAATCCTTCCAAACTTTGCGGATGAATTTCGCCACTTTACATGAACCCATTTTTTTCCTCCAAAGACTCAATATCGGCTAAGAATTAGACCTTCATACGCCGAAAATGAGAATATGTTTGTCTCGTTCTCCGAGCGAGGGGCTCGTCTTGGTCTGGGAGACACTTGGAGGGCGGCGGCCGAGGGCCAACCAAGTAGTCTGAAGTACCGGCGAATTAGAGATTGCCACGTCGGCCCGACAAGTCGGTCCTCCTCGCAATGACGTCCGGCAGCCCGACGCAGAGCAGGCTAATCTCGCCTTATTCTTTTGATTATGGCGTCGGCCATTTGGCTTGTTCCTACTGCGGTGGGGTCGTCGCGGTCGGGTTTCATATCGTAGGTGACGTCTTTGCCCTCGGCGATGACGGCGGCGACGGCGTTTTCGAGCCTGTCGGCCTCGGCGGCCTTGCCGAGGTGGCGGAGCATCATCACGCCGCTCAGTATCAGGGCGGTTGGATTGACCTTGTTGAGGCCCTTGTATTTGGGGGCGGAGCCGTGTGTTGCCTCGAAGATGGCGGTGTTGTCGCCGATATTTCCGCCCGGCGCGACGCCGAGTCCGCCGACCAGGCCGGCGCACAGGTCGCTTATTATGTCGCCGTAGAGGTTAGGTAGGACGAGGACATCGTAAAGCTCTGGCTTCTGGATGAGCTGCATGCACATATTATCGACGATGCGGTCCTCGAACTCGATATCGGGGTATTGCTTTGCGACTTCGCGGCTGACGTCGAGCCAGAGGCCGTCGGAGAATTTCATGATGTTGGCCTTGTGGACGCTGGTGACTTTTTTGCGGGCGAGCTTGCGGGCGTAGTCGAATGCAAAGCGGACGATGCGCTGCGTGGCGGAGACGGAGATGGGCTTTATGCTTATGCCGGAGTCGGAGGTTATCTTTCGGCTGCTGTGCTCATTGAGCCAGTGTATGAGCCTGGCGGTGTCGTCTTTGCCTTTTTGGAATTCGATGCCCGCGTAGAGGTCCTCGGTATTCTCGCGGACGACTATCAGGTCGATGTCGGAGTATCTGCTGCGGACGCCCTTGTAGCTCTTGCAGGGGCGCAGGCAGGCGTAGAGGTCGAGCGACTGGCGGAGGTGGACATTTATGCTGCGGAAGCCCTTGCCGACGGGCGTGGTGATGGGGGCCTTCAGGGCGATATTGTTTTTCTTGATTGATTCGATGGTGGCGTCGGGCAGCGGGGTTCCGAGCCGCTGCATTACTTCCGTACCGGCCTCGGCGATTTCCCAGTTGATGCCGGCGCCTGTGGCGTCGATGCACCTGCGCGTGGCTTGCGCGATTTCAGGGCCGATTCCATCACCGGTGACGAGAGTAACATTGGGCATACTGAAATACTCCTAAAGTACTCAAACCGACCGATTTTCAAGAAAACAGCATGATAACTCCTTATGCGACAGCAATATAGCACAGTGTATCCGGCAGGGGGGGTCCTGTCAAGCGCGGGCTTGTAGTTTGTGTCGGCGGATTCGTGAATGTCGCCTCGGTACGTTGCGGAAGTGATTGCCAAACGATGCAGGGCAGGTATAATCATTCGGAGCGAACTTATATGAGTTCTGCAAAATTGCAGGTTAGACCTATATTGTTCGGCACAGCCGGGATAGTTGAAAGGTAAAATGCTATGAAAAAGTGCGAGACATTCGAGGCGTATAGTCGCCGAAGGGCTGTAAGGCAGTTGCGGAACAGCGGCTTACAGATTATGTGTGCGGCAGCGTTGATAATTGCGGCACTGCCCTTGAGGGCGTGTTTGGCTGCGAAACAGGGCGGGGCTGTGGACGTTGTGCCGTTCGGCGAGGTCAAAAGCTGGGGCGCCGGCGGCAAGGACTACGGTGTATTCTGGGAGGATGCGAGGGACATCTTCCGGGTGGTGGTTAGATTTGCCGATTCGGCGACGGTCGCCAAGGCGGACGGCGTCAGACTTGAGTACTGGCAGTCGAGCTGGCCGCATCAGCGGATTCCGCGCGACAACCCGTCCGGGGCGGGAAGCTCCGGATGGCTTAATGTGGGCGACTGGCATCAGGGCAAGTGGCAAAAGGCCGATACGAATCTCGAAGTCAACGGCTCGACGTACACGTTTACGTTCAACCCGGTGAACGCAAAGGAGTTTCCTGATATTAAGGATTTTTCGGCGCGATATCGTTCAACGTTGAAGCTGCGGGTTGCGGCGGATGCGGCGCTGCCGGCAGTCGAGGCGTTTGAAGCTTACACGGATTCGGTCTGGGAACCGCTCGAATTCGAGGTCGAATGGGGCAGTACCGCTCAAAAGCAAAGGCAGGTCTGGGACGGGCGGCTTGAGGTATTCAACGGCGTGGTCGAGCAGGTTGAGCCGTTGGCCGCCGCGAGCAAGGTCAAAATCAGTCCTGCTGCGCATAGGTGGAAGTCAACGGTGCGCCGAGAGCCCGACGGCGTCCGCGGCAGGGTGCTCTATGCGAAAACACAGGGCTACAGCTCCTTTGACGAGACTGTGGTGACGCTGCGCTGTGCGTGCGAGACGTTTTCGTTTGCCGCTTGCGATTTGATCAAGCACGGCCATATTTTTCTGCCGGACTTCGGCGTGATAGTCCGCAAGGCCGGGGACGGCACAACATACGAATCGGCCAACCAAGCCTGGAAACAGGAAATGCAAAAAAACATTTACAGACGTGTCTCGCAGGTTCCCGAGCAGACCTTCGCCAATGCCTGGAAAGACATCCCAACCAAGGAACCGTTCTATATCCCTCTTGGCTTTGAAGGCGGCCGGCAGTATTTCGGTGTGGAGCCGGACGGCAGCGTGTTCTGCCGCTTCGGCTGGCTTAATCGAATCCGCGGCAAAGACACAAAACGCTGCCTCTTTGACGGCGACTCGGTTGACTACAGTTTCGGCTTGTCCGCGTCCGACTTGGTTGATCGCCATCCGGTCGATGGCTGCCTTCCCATCATACACGCAGAGTGGCGCCGCGACGGCGTCCGCTACAGCCAGAGGGCATTTGTGGTTCCGTTTGCCGGCGTGCCTGCGCCGGGGGGCGCAATTTACGCCGATGATACGCTGGTGCTGATAATTAGATTCGAGATTGCCCGCGCCGGGGATGAAGAGGCGCAGGCGAGGCTCGACGTTCAGGCCGGCGGCGGCCAATTAGGTATGGACGATGGCTGGATTTTCGCTGCCGGGACGGACCCCAAGCGTTTGCGCATGCTTGTCGGCTCGCCGGACCCGGCCGGTAGTTACACGCTGCAGGCGGAAGACAAGAAAATCGTCTACCGCGCCAAACTCACTGCCGATGCGCCGACGCGCACAGTGGATGTTGCGATACCGTATATCACGCTCACGGACCAGCAGGAATGGGCAAAGCTGCGCGACATCAAGTTTGAGGCGGCTCTCGATGCGGTGCGCCGGTATTGGCAAAAGCGCGTCGCCGAGGGCGCGCAGATAATTACGCCTGAGCCAATGATAAACGACTACTATAAGGCCCACGTCTCGCATCTTCTGCTCAATACCGACCGCGAGGTCGGGACCAGCGACCGCTACGTGGCGCGGGTGGGGACGTTTTCATACGGGGCGTTCAGTAATGAATCGTGCATGATGGTCAGCGACCTGGACCGCCGCGGCTACCACAAGCGGGCGGAGCAGGCCCTGGAAACCTGGCTGCACTATCAGGGCACGGTGGCTTTGCCGGGGACGTATTCGGGAAAGGAAGGCGTATTCTACGGTGCGGGCGGATACGAGGACGGCGGATATAACCAGCACCATGGGTTTGTGCTGTGGTGTCTTGGAGAGCACTATTGGTACACGCGTGATGCCGAGTGGCTGAAAGGCGCCGCGCCGAAGATCGTGAAGGGATGCGAGTGGATTGTACGCGAACGAAAACGGACGATAGCGGCGGCGGAGCAGTCGCCGATACTGGCGATTGAGCGGGGTCTGCTGCCGGCCGGTTCGCTGGAGGACATAAGGGACTGGCGGTGCTGGCTCTCGACCAACGTGTATTCCTGGTGGGGGATGGATAACGCGGCCCGGGCGCTTGCCGATGCGGGACTGCCCGACGGCGAACGGCTCATTAAAGAGGCGGAGGCGTACCGCAAGGACATCATCGCGGCGTTTACCGAGGCGATGCGGCGGTCGCCCGTAGTGAGGCTGCGCGACGGGAGCTGGGTGCCGCACATTCCGCCGGAGGCGCACCGGCGGGGCCGAACATTCGGCTGGATTACAGAGACCCTCGAGGGAGCCATCTCTACGATACGCATCGGCATGATCGACCCGTGGGACCGAATGGCCACCTGGATAATCAAGGATTTCGAGGACAATCTCTACATCTCCGAGCAGTATGGCTATAACATCACCGGGGCCGATTTCGATAAGTACTGGTTCAGCAGGGGCGGGATTTCAATGCAGGCGAACTTGCTAATCAATCCGATTCCGTACCTGCTGCGGGATGAGCCCAAGCACTTTTTGCGGGCGTACTTCAACGCCTTTGCGGTCAGCTACTTCCCCGATACGCGGATGATGACCGAGCACGCCCTGCCGAATATCGGCGACCACAGGGGCGACCACTACAAATCCTCGGATGAGGCCAATTCGACGTATTGGCTGCGGCTGATGTTCATAGAGGAGCGCGGGGACGAGCTTTGGCTCGGCGCTGCAATACCGCGGTACTGGGTGGCCGAAGGCAAAACCTGCGGCATCGAGAATGCCGGGACATATTTCGGCCCGATGTCGGCAAAGTGGGAATCGCACGTTGCCGAAGGCCGAATCGAAGTGACCTTTGATCCGCCCGGCCGCAATCCGCCGAAGAAAGTCTATGTCCGCTTTCGCCACCC